>NC_019814.1:0-300000 GCF_000319245.1 Candidatus Kinetoplastibacterium blastocrithidii (ex Strigomonas culicis)
TTTTTAAATTTTAGCTAAATAATAGTTATGATCAGAACAATAGCAGTATGAATTTCTGTAAAAATTTATAATACATATGAAGACATGACTATACGATACTCAGATCTAAATATAAACCCAATAGCTATTCAAATAGGCAACCTAAGTATACATTGGTATGGAATTACTTATTTATTTGGGCTCCTGATAGTTTATATTCTAGGAGAAATAAAACTAAAGAATAACTTATTAAATAAGAGAAAAATAAAAAATTTAGAAGACCTGATTTTGTATGGAATGCTAGGCGCTATAATTGGAGGAAGGTTAGGCTATGTAACCATATACAAGCCATCTTATTTCTTTACAAATCCTATAGAAATTTTTTATCTATGGGAAGGAGGAATGTCATTTCATGGCGGACTCATAGGAGTAGTTATTTCTTTATTTGTGTATACAAAATACAACAACATTCCATTTTTTGAGACAACTGATTTCATCGCCTGCATAGTTCCTCCTGCTATTTGTCTAGGAAGGATAGGAAATTTTATAAATGGAGAACTATGGGGCTATCCGACAGACCTTTTTTTCGGAGTGATTTTTGATGAGACTTGCGATGATTTAGTTAGGCATCCTTCACAACTATATGAGTCAATACTAGAAGGACCGATACTATTCACAATAATGCATATTTCCTCTAAAAAGATTAGAAAAACAGGAATAGTGAGTTCTGTTTTTTTGATTGCGTATGGTCTGTTAAGATTTGTTGCTGAATTATGGAGAGAACCTGATTACTTCCTAGGGACGGTCTTTATAAGTCTCAGCATGGGACAAATTCTATCAATATTAACAGTTATTATGGGCCTAATAATCATGCAGACACGTGCTAAATAAGATCATCTATTAAAATTGATATATTATCCATTTTATCTTTTATTTCCTTAAAGGTGACACTATTGGAATTAATGCAATCATCGGAAATTCTTATTGATAATAGCTCACTAGCTAACTGTAAAGAAACCATTGTAGCCAACATCTCAGTTGTATATGTTTTTCCAGAATCTTGTATACGAGCAGCCAAATTATTAATATAATCAACAGCAGAAATAAGACTGGACTTCTCCTCGATAGAACAAGCTAGCGAATAGTCTCTGCCAATGATTTTAACATCAAGACGTTCCATTACTATCATCCTCATTTGAAAATATACAAGGTAATTTATTTGCTAACTCGCCTAAACGGTTAATTGCCGACTGCACGTTACTTCTCATGTGAGAAATCTTTGACTCTTGTGATAATAATATATCTCTTAATTTATGCTCATAATTCTTCATTAATGCTTCTTTCTCTTTATAACACTCCTCCTGAGCTCTTAACTTACTAGTAAGAACATTCTCCATAGCTTCTTTTTCAGAAATCAAAGAAACAATTCTATCTTCAGATTCAATAGACTTATTTTTCCAGCAAATAACATCTGAATTCTGTTTATTATATGCCTCTTTCAATCTGGAAATCTCCAAATCATAGTATTTAGCTTGATCTATAAAATTTTCCTCTAACTCAATAAACTTATCCTTCCAATAAATAATATCTAACTCTTTTTTACCACAAATTTCTTTTATATTGGAAATTTCTATATTGCATTTTTTTACTTTGTCTTCAAGATCAGCATTTTCAGATCTAATATCCTTGAACTTATCTATTAAACTATTAACACGAAAAATAAGGCTATCTATTTCACTCAACATATCTCTAATATCTCTAATTTTATTAGCGAACAACCATTATGAATTTAATTTATTATTTACAAAATCTGTAATTACACTTTGGCAATCATGCTCATTATTTAAAACTTAAAATCTTAAAATAAAATAGATGACAACTCCTTCAGAGCCTGCTTATAAACAGACCTCTTGAACTCTATTACATTATCTAATGGTAACCAATAATGACTCCACCTCCATGCGTCAAACTCAGGACTAGATGTTGCAGATAAACAAACATCGCTATCACTACCAATCAATCGCAACAAAAACCAGATTTGTTTTTGACCTTTATACTGGCCTCTACTTTCCTTGCGAACGAAATTACTAGGAACATTATAATGAAGCCATTGTTTAGTTCTTCCTATTATTTTAACATGTTCTGGTTTTAAACCAACTTCTTCATAAAGCTCACGATACATAGCTTCCTCCAAGCATTCACCATATTTAACTCCACCCTGCGGGAACTGCCAAGCCTCTTCTTTTATTCTTTTACCAAGAAAAACTTCATTTTGTCTGTTAACAATAATAATGCCAACATTAGAACGATAACCTTCATTATCAAGCATGATGATGATCTACCAAATTAAATTTATTACAATTAGAATAACACTTTAATATTATTTTAAAAAACATATAAATATGCATGCTACTAAATACCACATCTTTACACTAAAAGAAGCTCCATCAGAAGCAGAAACAACAAGTCATAAGCTGATGACAAGAGCGGGAATGATTAGAAAAATATCTGGCGGAATATATACTCATATGCCACTAGGTCTGAGAGTATTACATAAGATCGAAGCCATTATTAGAGAAGAAATGAATAGATCAGGATCCATCGAATTGCTAATGCCAATTATCCAGCCAGCAGAACTGTGGCAAAAATCAGGAAGAATAAAAGAATATGGACCAGAACTATTAAGATTTAAAGATAGGAATGAGCGTGATTTCATCATACAACCAACTTCAGAAGAAGTAATCTCAGAAATAGCAAGGAATGAAATACATAGCTATAAACAAATGCCTTTAATTTTTTATCATATACAAACTAAGTTTCGTGATGAAATTAGACCTCGTTTCGGATTGATGAGGAGCAGGGAATTTATCATGAAAGATGCATATTCTTTTGATACAACTGAAGAGAACTCCTTAATCAGCTATGAAACTATGTTTAATGCTTACTCAGGAATATTCAATAGAATTGGATTAAAATTTCGAGCAGTAGCAGCAGACACAGGGTCAATAGGCGGGAATAGGAGCCACGAATTCCATGCTATAGCTGAAACAGGCGAGGATACAATAGTATATGATAGATATTCTGACTACGCATCCAATACTGAATTAGCAGAGGCCCCTTGTCTTATATTGGAAAGAAATAAGCCAAAACAGAATATGGTACTTGCTCACACAACAGATACCAATACATGCAAGAAAGTAGCCGAGTATCTAAAGGTTCCTATTCACAGTACTATAAAATCAATCGTATTAATGACCCCCTCTGAAAATAGAAAAATGTACCTGCTTTTGATACGTGGGGATCATACGTTAAACGATATTAAGGTAAAGAAAATTGAAGGCTTGGATAAATTTCGTTTAGCAACAGAAGAAGAAATTTTTGAATATTTTAACTGCAAACCAGGATTCCTGGGCCCAGTTAATATAAATAAATCAATAACTGTAATTGCAGACAGAACAGTGGCAAATATGAGTGATTTTGTATGTGGAGCAAACATAGAAAACATGCACTACACTGGGGTTAACTGGTCTAGAGACCTAGCAGAACCAGATGCAATATATGATATCAGAAATGTAGAAATAGGAGATACCTGCCCTAACAGCAACAATATTTTATCATTTCAGAGAGGAATTGAAATTGGACATATTTTTTTCCTGGGAACAAAATATTCAAAAGCATTAAATGTTTCTTTTTTAAATAAAGAAGGCAAATCCAACATTACACAGATGGGATGTTATGGTATAGGAATAACACGAATTATAGGGGCCGCAATAGAACAAAATAATGATGAAAATGGTATCATATGGCCAAAATCCATATCTCCTTTTGAAATAGTAATATGTCCAATTGGATATAAAAATAAAACTAGAGTACGAGAAACTTCTATAAAAATATATGAGCTAATAAAAGAATCCAAAATAGATGTTATTTTAGATGACAGAGATAAAAGACCAGGGATAATGTTTGCAGAATGGGATCTTATAGGAATACCCCTACAGATAATAATAACAGAAGATAATATAAAAAATGAAGAAGTTGAGATAAAAATTAGAAAAACGAACCAAAAAACCAGAATACATATAACAAAACTAATTGAGACAACAATAAGAATTTTAAATAATCTCTAACATGATATATTTTTGTAGTAATAAATAAACAATAATTGTTGTTGCATTATTTTGCTTATACAAATATATAAAAATAGGAAAAACTTTAATAAAACATAGTGCTTTATAAAAAAGCGTGTTTGATTAAATTCGATAGGGATAAAAATGACTGACAGTGAATCTAAGCTCTATGAGCTTATTGAATGCATAGATAATTTTCTTTTACTATCGTTTCTAATTATCTGTTTACTGTATACACCATATGTATATGCAAAACAAAACAATCTGGATAATGGGAAATATACTGTAGCAATATACGATTTTAAAGGGGTGCCAGAAGCAGGACTTTTCATAAAAGACACAATAAGCAAAGATCTTAACCGCATAAATAAATTTAAAATAAAACATGATTTCAAGAAAAATAAGAAAAAAACTGCTAATGATAGCATCAGTTACATTATAAAAGGAGAAATAAATCAAGAATCTAAAGACGTATACAATGTGAATTATCAACTTGTTGATTTTATTAATAAGATAACGATAGACAATGTTTCATTTTCTGGATCTAAGGCAGAAATTAGTAATATTGCACATCTTATATCAGATCGTATTTTTAGAAAAATAACTGGAGAAAAAGGAATATTTTCTACTAAAATAGCTTCTGTATTGTATAAGATGGGTATTTTTGAATTGGTTATATCTGATTATAACTACAAAAATCACCAAGTAGCCCTCAGATCAAAAGAACCTATAATTTCCTTGTCGTGGTCACCTGAAGGATCTAGAATAGCATATTCTAGCTTCGAGACAGGTAAACCCGTTATATATATTCATAATATAGCTACAGGAGAAAGGAAAGTTATATCTGATGATTACAGTGGAGCCAGTAGCTCACCCGCATGGTCTCCTGATGGCTTGAAAATAGCAGCCACAATGACAAAAAACAGATTGCCACAAATATATATAGTAGACTTGAATAGCAAAAATATCGATCCCTTTATAAGCTCCTATAGTTCTGATACCGAGCCCGTTTTCACAAAAGATGGGAAACATATAATCTTTAATAGCGACAGAAGCGGTACTTATCAAATTTATAAATCTGATATTAATGCCTCAAAGACAAATAGAATCACTTTTAATGGAGAATATAATAGCTCTCCTAAGATATCTTCTGATTCTTCAAAATTATTATATATAAAAAAGAAAGATAACAAATTTCAAATAGCCTGCTTAAATATGCTATCAAATACAGAAACCATTCTAACTAATGGTGATAATGACTGTTCGCCTTGCTTTTCTCCAAATAATAATGAAATTATCTATATATCTAATAAAAATGATTGCAGAACAATAGAAACAATCAGCCTAATTGATGGATCTAACAATAAAATATACAATGATGCGGATTCTAGCATCATAGAGATTTCATGGGGACCATTTATAGAATGAGAAAATTATATACAATTTTGCTTTTTTTTATAACTTTATCTCTAACATCCTGTAGGATAATAACTGATAACATGGTGTCCAGAAATATAAATTGCAGAACCGAAAAGATAAACAATATATCGATATTTTTTGATAGCAACAGCTATTATGTGAATAATCATTATTCTAGTATAATAGAAAGCGTTGCCTGTTTCTTGTCAAAAAATCAAAATGTAAAAGTCATTCTAAATGGATACTCTGATATAAATGGAGGATCTGAGTATAATATTGCTCTAGGGCAAAGAAGAGCAAACTCTGTTTACGAAATCATGAGAATATTAGGAGTTAATGATACTCAAATGGAAATCATAAGCTTCGGAAAAGAAAAATTTCACAAATCAAGCGACACTCTTGAAAATGATTTAGCAAGAAACCGTCGTGTTGATATAATAATACAACATTAAAAAATTTACTAAATGATAGTAACTTATTCACCAAATATACGTTCACTGTTAATAGCATTTATAATGCTTGTCTTTATAACTCCAGTAACAACCTGTGCTAAAAATGAACCGAGCGCTAGTGAAATAAATTTACAAAAACAAATTGATAATATAAAGAAATCAGAACTTCAGCTACATAACTATATTATGAATCTGCAAAATGAAATATATATTATTCGAGATCAGATAGAACTTATATCAAATAGTCCTTTGTTAAATAAACAATCGTTCCATACTAAAACGCCACAAAATGATGGGCGTAGTCTAAAAGAGAAAGAACTTTATGATCTATGTATAAAAATGTTTAACGATCATAAATACATAGAATCTAAGAATCATCTAGCTAATTTTATTGATGTATATAACAATAGCAGTCTAATACCATATGCGATATTCTATTATGGAAAGTGCAATTACAAACTAGGTAGATTTAAAGAATCAATAGATCAATTAACTATTTTCATTAAAGAAAAATCAGATAATGAGCATGTTCCTGAAGCAATGCTGCTAATTGCTGAGAATCAGATAGCCCTTAATAACATTTCTGATGCAACAAAAACATTAAGAAAAATATTAAAAAATCACAAAAACTCAGATATATATGGAACGGCACAAAAATTATTTAACATGATCAAATAATAACCACTTAAAAAACAGATCAAAATGAAAACTATCAAGTTAAATCAATATAATTTCCATTATGTAAACAAAGGCACTGGAATGCCTTTATTATTAATTCATGGGTCATTATGTGATAGTAGATATTGGAAAAAACAAACTGATCGTTTATGCATAAACCATGAAATTTTTGCATTAAATCTTAGGCATTATTGGCCGAATAAATTTGATCTAGCTAATAGTGAATTTTCTTTGGATCAACATTCATACGACATAATAAAATTTATACAAGAAGTGGTAAAAAAACCAGTAAACATATTAGGACATTCAAGAGGAGCTACTCTATCACTAAATATTGCAGCAAAGAAGCCTGAGCTCATAAATAAACTGATATTGGCTGAGCCTGGTGGACTAATAATTCCTGGCATGCACGATCAAAAAAATGATTTTAAAATACATGTTTCTGATCTTATAGAACAAAACAAGATTGATGATGCTTTAGAGTTATTCATTGATAAAGTTAGTGGTTCTGGAACCTGGAAAAAAATGGTTCAGTGGTTCAAAGAAATGGCACGTGATAATGCGCACACTCTAATAGGTCAATCTTTAGAAAAAATGTTGTTTTTATCAAGTAATGAGATCAGAAATATATCTATTCCTACATTATTAATAGGAGGCGAAATAAGTCCAGAGCCATACCCAAGAATAATAAAGATATTACACGACCTTATACCGCAAAATTATAGGGTAGTTGTCAATGGGTCTTCCCATGGAATGAATTTAGGAAACCCTGCTTTTTTTAACAAGACAGTCTTGGATTTTATTTGTACATAGACTCAATATAGATTATAAAAAACCACCTTTTACTAGAAATTATTGGCAATTTGCTAATTTACAACTAACTTCCATTTTAAATAGTTATTTTAAAAAATACATCCAAATTCTACTTTTTATATCTGATAGTGCCTAACATTTAACTATTAAAGTAGAATGCACTTCGATATCGATATCGATATCGAATCCAAATATACAGTAAAAATATAGGCTGTTTTTATTTAGTTATAGAAAAAATGACTAATGATATATAATCATACTGATTTTACAAGAAGCCTTTAGTGCTAATATTTTACTATTGCATATATGGTAAGTTTTCATATAAGCTTCGGCTTATATGATTAGTAAATTATAGATAAAAGACAATATCTGAATAACACAAAGCAGAGATGATATACTCCACTCACAAAGAATTCTCTAGTGCTCAAATGGTATGCTGCATAACAGCAAATTTAGTTAGTTATCCCATGTATATATGGCAAAAACAATCAGATAAAAATCATTAAAATGGGTAAATGTATTTATCGAAATGTTGAACTTGTTTACAAAGCGTATTGTTATACTTACAGTACTATTATTTTGAATATAGCTTCTAGTCCTCATTCGGACATAAGATAATAAAGGCTCGCATGATTTCGCTTTCATTAACACAATCACTACTTGCCTGCTGTTTGGTTTTATTGGGCGGGCGTTTTTTAACAAAAAGAGTTAGTTTTCTGGCTCGCTATAGCGTTCCTGATTCTATTGTTGGCGGTCTTATTTTTGCAATAATAACACAAGCTTTAGCTGCATTTGGTGGCATTCAAATCTACCTTGAAACAACAATTAAACCGACTTTCTTATTACTTTTTTTTGGCTGTATAGGACTAACTGCCGACTTAAAATTACTTGCGAGAGGAGGATCAAGATTGATAGCTTTGCTATTGGTGCTTGTTCCATTTCTGTTCTTGCAAAATATAGTTGGTCTAAGTTTGGCGTATTTGTTAGATATGCATCCACTTATGGGCCTGATAGGAGGAACTATAACATTAGTTGGTGGACATGGAACAGGTGCTGCATATGCAGCACGTTTTGCTGATATAAATAATATACAAAACATAACTGCATTGGCTATGACATCAGCAACTATAGGACTAGTTTTTGGCGGAGTCCTGGGAGGTCCTATCTCTGAATGGTTAATAAAAAAACATAAAATTATTACTCCATTTGAAAGCGGAGAATACAATGAGGCTGATAAATTACCTAAAAAAGATACAATTGAAATAAAACCCTCAACAGAATCTCCCGATTTTATTACCTCACTCTGCGCTGCTTTGATAACGCTAGCAGCCGGATCATACCTATCTAAACTATTAGGCAGTAATGCTATTAGTTTACCTAATTTTCTTTGGTGTCTTGGCGTCGGAATATTAATAAGAAATATTGGTCCATTTGTAAAATTAAAACTTAATGATAAAGCTACAGAAATATTAGGGACAGTAATGCTGTCGTTATTTCTTGGTTTTACTATGATGACATTAGATCTTGCCAGTGCTGCAAAACTTGCGGGACCTTTAGCCTTTATATTACTAATACAATCTATAGTATGCTCATTATATTGCTGTTTAGTAGTATTTAAAGCTCTTAAAAGAGATTATGAGGCTACAGTAATGTCCGGAGCTTTTTGTGGTATTGGATTAGGAACTACTGCAACTGCCATTGCAAATATGCAAGCGATTACAAATAGGCATGGACATGCCCCACAAGCATTTATAGTAATACCCCTCACAGGGGCTTTCCTTGTAGACATTATGAACGTTATTGTTCTTACCACAATGATTTCTTTACCTTTTATAGGGGGTAGTATTATATGACACATATTATTAAAAAAATGTTAGTGATAATTATGTGCATTCTGCTATCTGCCTGTGAAAGACAGCCTGACTCAGAAAAACTTCGTTCGGCTTTAGAAAAGGGGTTAAACAATACTTTTGGCACAGGATCATTTAATATTATTAAATTAAAAAGACTTGGCAGTGCGATAGATAGCACAGCTCCTTCTAATGAAGAAAGAAGGGTTGTCTACTATGATGTAGTACTAGAAGCAACCAAAAATATAGAGCTTGGTTCTTGGGATCATCCTGGTGCTGCTGCATTAGTTACTCTGATAGGAGCAGGACCAAGGAGCATTGTAGGTGTTAAGTCTGAGGGTAATAGTGCCGGAGATAGGATAACTGCTCATGCCAGTGCAATATATATAAAAAACAATGGCTCATGGGAACGAGTAGCACCTGCAGGATATACAGCAGAAGATGGATTATTTTTGGAAAATGGAATACAAAAACCTGCTGCAGAAAGACTAATTAGTTCCCTTAATAATATTACAACATCCATACCTTATACATCATCAAAAACAGCACAAAAAGTTGTTCAGCAAGAATTAGAGAGATCAGTAACCAGAATCAATGGAAGGCTTGCAAGACTGCAAGATGGGTATCCTTTTGCAGCTGGACCTGGGAAAGGTGAATATTTAGTATTTGCACACTCTTTAGCTGATATTGCAAAAAAACAACATGTTAAGATGATACCCTTGATCACTAGTGGCAGCACTGAAAACATAGATCTTCTTAGGAATGGCAATGCAACTATAGCACTAGCTCCGGCTGATATTGCACTAATGGCATACAATGGCAAAGGCCCATTTGAAGGACATGGGCCCTTCACAGAGCTAAGAACATTGGGAAGTTTATATCCTGAGCTTGCACACATAGTTGTGCGTAATGATTCTTTGATAAAAAATTTAAGAGATTTAAGAGGCAAAAAAATCTCACTTGGATCAATAGGATCTGGAGGCAGAGCAACTTTTGAGCAAGTGTTATCAGCACATGGCCTACGTGCTCATGAAGATTACAATATAATCGACACAGAATTCACTACTGCATTGCAACAACTAAATAACAATGAAATAGATGCAGCAGCACAAATAACAGGAACACCAGCAAGTCCCTTACGAGCAGAAATGGCTCAATCAAAACTTCGCTTAATTCCTTTAGATCCAATAGCTGTCAAAAAATTAACTGAAAATAACCCTGCTCTTCTATCTCTAAGTATTGCTGCAGGAACATACTCGAACCAGCAAAAACGTATAACCACAGTCGGAACAGCTGCTCTAATGCTAACAACATCGGAATTAACAATGGATGAGGCCGATAATATCGTAAAATCAATATATCATGCCGGGCAATACCTGCTAGCCGCAGGATCAACTCAGGGCGCGCAAGTTTCAGTTACTACATCAAAAATATGCCTAACTGTACCAATGCATCAAGGTGCGGCCGAGGCTCTAAGAAAAATAGCACATACTGCTCTACCGAGAGCCGTTGTATCAAAAAACACACTACCTAAAAAGACTATGTCGGATGATACTGGAATTGAATCATTGCCTCATGGTATGTGAAAAATATTTTTCATATAGAATCATCATATTTAAATAATTGATAACATTATGGCCATGTAACCTTTTTATCAATTTTTTGCAAATCTTCTATATAATTATCATGCTCTTTCTGTTCCTCAGTTGTAGCTTTCAGAACAGGAAGGTTTAAATAAAATCTATTGTCTCGTAAATTTTTGCCGGAATAAGAGTTCGATTTATTATTAATTATCAACTCGTCTTGGCCACGAGTCATAGATAACCAAACATTAGCCAAAAGCCGGGCATCTAACAATGCGCCATGCAAGACTCTATCCTTATTAGAAATGTTATAAAAATCACATAATGCATCCAAAGAATTCCTCTTACCTGGACGTAACTTTCTAGCCTGATCTAAGGAATCTACTACACCAGAGCAATAAGATATCAATGGCCCCATACCCGCCATATTAAGCTCACTATCGATGAATTTCACATCAAAAGATGCGTTATGGGCTATTAATTCAGCATCTCTTATAAATTCTATAAAACTGCTAACTATAGATTTAAATATAGGCTTATCTGATAGAAAATCTACAGTTAATCCATGTACTGACAAGGCACCAGGATCAATATCTCTATCTGGATTAATATAAACGTGAAAATAATTATCAGTTATAGAACGATCCATAACCTCTACACACCCTATTTCTACAATCCTATGTCCTTTAGCAGGATCAAGACCTGTAGTTTCAGTATCAAAAACAATCTGACGCATAATAGAACTCTAAGTAATTTTTGTTAAGATAACATCAATCAATAGATAAGCTAGATACTCCCATATTAGCTAATCTATCAGCAATGTTATTACCTTCATTGTTGGAGTGCCCTTCCACCCAGTACCACTTGACATTAGACTCAATAACCTGATTACATAAGATTTTCCATAGATCAATATTTTTTACATCTTTCCCAGAAGCAGTATGCCAATTATTTTTTATCCAATTATTAATCCATTTTGTCATGCCATTTACTACATATTTAGAATCTGTATATATATCTATATTTATAAAGTCTTTGTTTACTTTTTTTAATCCCTCAATTATAGCTAATAGCTCCATTCTATTATTTGTAGTATTATTTTCTCCTCCATATAAATCAATTCTCTTCCCATCTGGGTAGATTATCATAACACCCCATCCGCCTGGTCCTGGATTTCCTTTACAAGCTCCATCTGTCCATAATTCAACTTTGCTATAACTATTCATAATTTAATAAAAAATACCTATAAATAAAAAATGCACTTACCATATTGACTAAAGAATAATTATATTCTTAAGATAAGTTTCGATAATAAATATTAATAACAAACAATGTATAGTATATTCTGCATTAAATTTTTGTTACAACCGATAAAATATAATCAATTTACAAAACAAATACCAACTTCTATTGATAAATGAATACATGGATGAAAAACAAATAAAAAATGGGATATTTCCTATAAAAGCCCTGAAAGATAACTACATATGGGCAATAGTAAAAAATTACTCAGTTGCTGTTATTGATCCGGGAGAATGTGCGCCCATATTGGATTTTGTTAACAAATACTCTTTAAGAATTTGTGCTATCTTCATAACTCACTACCATGAAGATCACATTTCGGGTATAAAAAAACTATCTGATAGTGTAAGCTACCAATTCCCAATTTATGGTCCGCACCATAAAACTATATCATTGTGCAATAAAAAGGTTTATGAAAATGATATTATATATATTCCAGAATTAGAAACTTTTCTGAGAGTATTAGATGTATCTGGCCATACATCACATGATATAGCTTACTATGGGGAATATGAAAAGATACTATTTTGTGGGGACACCCTGTTTTCAGGAGGCTGCGGCAGGTTATATAATGACAGTTTTACTGAAAAAATGTTTTTATCTTTAATAAAAATATCAAGTTTACCTTTAGAAACAATGGTTTTTTGTGCTCATGAGTATACCTTGCAAAACTTAAGTTGGGCTATAACAGTAGATACTAGAAACGTAAAACTAGAGGAATACTACAAATCGATATGTATTCTAAGTAAAACTAATTGCCCTACACTACCTTCTTCCATCTCTAAAGAATTAGATATTAATCCTTTTTTAAGAACTAACCATTCTGATATTATTAAATCAGCATCATTGTATTCTGGAAAAAATCTAAAATCATCATTGGAAGTTTTTAGTATATTACGTAAATGGAAAAATGCAATTGGATAAAAATATAGCATATATGCCTTGTCTGAAAGCTTATTGTATATTGTTATGCATAGCCTTAATGGCTGGCTGCACCTCGGTATCAGCTGGTTTTCAAAGCAACGATTTACATAATGTTAGATCTCTACTAAAGAGAAACAATGAGCCATTAGATGCTTGGGATAGAATGAGAAAAGGATTTCAAATGCCTAATCTAAACACAGAATTATCAAAGCAATGGTTACAGTATTATGCCTCACATCCAGAGTCAATAAAAAAGATAGCTGAAAGGTCCAGTAAATACTTGTATTTCGTAATAGAAGAGATAAATAGAAGAAATTTGCCAACTGAACTTGCATTAATACCTTTCATAGAAAGCGCATATAACCCAACTGCAATATCAAAAAATAAAGCATCTGGACTATGGCAATTTGTTCCAAAAACAGCTCAACATTTTAACTTAAAACAAGATTGGTGGTGCGATGAAAGAAGAGATCCTGTTATATCCACATACGCTGCATTAGATTACCTAGAGAAACTTTATAAGACACAAGGAAATTGGCACCTTGCGCTAGCTGCCTATAACTGCGGTGAATCGACTATTCAAAAGGCTATAGCAAAGAATAAATTACTGGGGCTTCCTACAAACTATTCATCACTTAAAATTCCAGAAGAAACTAGAAATTATGTACCGAAGATACAAGCTATAAAAACTATTATAAAAAACCCAGAAAAATTTGGGATTGAATTACCTAAAGTAAACAATAGCCCATATTTTAGTAGCGTAAAAAAAAACAAAGATATAGATATTGAAGTGGCTGCTAAATTGGCAGAGATATCTCTAGAAGAATTCAAGGCTCTCAATCCTTCTTACAATAGACCGATAATAAAGGGCCCCTACTCTCAAACAATTTTATTACCAATACATACTATAGATACATTTCACAATAATTTAAAATCATTCAAAGGAAACCTAAGCAATTGGAAAATTTATAAATCAAAAAACAGAGAAACATTTACTTCTATATCAGAACGTTTTGGCATATCAGAAACAGATCTCAGAAAATCAAATCATATAAAACATCAACAAAAATTAACTTCTGGACAAATATTACTAATTCCAACAGATAAGATTAAAAAAAATTCTATGATATCCAACTTAATAGAATATGAAATAAAAACTGGAGACACCTTATCAAAAATAGCTAAAGATCATAATACGACACTAAATAATCTTATTAAAGCAAACAAATTAAAAAACGATAAAATCATAGCTGGATCAAAAATAATGGTCCCTTATAAAAAGAAATAGGTAAACTTTCTTATGCTATAGAAATTAAAATCAGCATATAGGTTATTAATGGAGAAGAATAAATGTGTTTTCTGAAAAATAAGAGAATCTTAATAACAGGTATCATATCAAATAAATCAATAGCGTATGGGGTTGCAAAATCATGCAGAGAACAAGGCGCTGATTTAGCTTTTACTTATGCAAATGAAAGATTTGAAAATCGAGTGAAAGAAATAGCAAAAGAATTTGATAGTAAAATTTGCATACCCTGCGATGTAAGCGATGATAGGCAAATAGAAAATCTATTTGAAGAGATTTCAAATAGCTGGGATTGTCTGGATGGATTAGTACATTCAATTGGTTTCGCTCCAAGAGATTCTATTTCTGGAAAATTTTTGAATGGGCTAACTAGAGAAAACTTTTCTATAGCTCATGAAATTTCATCATATAGTTTCCCCGCTATAACGAAGTCATTATTACCCTTACTGAGAGACAGAAGATCTTCTATCATAACAATAAGCTATATTGGCGCAGAAAAGTATATTCCTAACTATAATATAATGGGTCTTGCAAAAGCATCATTAGAATCAAGTATAAGGTACCTGGCCGGCGATCTAGGTGAATTGAATATTAGAGTTAACGGAATTTCATCAGGGCCAATCAAAACACTTGCTGCAAGCGGGATAAAAGATTTCTCTAGTATTCTAAATTTTGTAAAGAATGTTAATCCTTTAAGAAAAAATGTAACCATTGAAGATATAGGTAATACTGCTGCATTCTTGTTGTCTGACATGTCTTCCGGCATTACCGGTGAAATAATACATGTAGATGCTGGTTTTTCAGCAGTAGCTGGAATAACAAACAATAAAAATGTTATATAAAATAGTACAATCATCATTAATAATAATTATATTTTTAAATTTTGAGAATTTAGGAGTATTAACATCATCTTAGATAAAACATAATAAATTATTTTATATGAAAGTTAATATTTTATAATACCTTTAAGGAGGGGCTATGTCTGGTGGAAAATCTTTTTCTATTTTTTCTTATTTTGAAAAAATAATCGACCCATTTAAAGATCCATCAGAAGAAACTCCTCCGGGTAAATTAGCAGAATTTTATTTACATTATCTAAAGCAGATATGGCTTGTCTTATTTGCCCTCCTCATAGTAGGATTACTTGTTGCGCTAGTTGAAGTAGCATTATTTAAATATATTGCTAAAATCATAGATATGGCACAAACAACAGATCCTAAAGATATTTTTAATAATAACTTAAAACAATTAATTATAATGACATCTGTTATTGTTATAGCAAGACCGTTATTGTTTGGTTTACATAATTTGTTAAGTCATCAAACTATAACTGCAAATCTATCCGCAATGATAAGATGGCAAAATCATAAGTATATTTTAAAACAAAGTGTAAATTTTTTTCATAATGATCTAGCGGGAAGAGTAGCTAACCGCGTGATACAAACAGGTAGTGCACTAAGAGACTCCGCCTTACAAATGATAGAAGCCATATGGCATATATTAATATATGCAGGTAGTGCTATGTTCTTATTCTTGCAGGCAGATTGGCATCTCATACTACCTTTAATATTATGGATGATAATTTATTTGTTTATGCTGTGCCACTACATACCCAAAATAAGATCTATGGCAATATCATCATCAGAAGCTCGATCAAAGCTAATGGGCCTAATAGTAGATTGTTATACAAACATTATTACAATCAAGCTGTTTTCAAACTCTACTAAGGAAGAGAGTTATGGAAAAGAAGCTATAAATATGCAAATGAATAAACATCAATCTGTGTTAAGATTAATAACAGAGATTGACACCTTGTTAACATTTACAAATGGAATATTGATCGCGTCTACAACTGGATTATCACTATGGCTATGGAGTAATGGCATAATATCTATAGGATCAATCACACTAGCTACTGGACTAGTTATAAGAATAAATAATATGTCTAGTTGGATAATATGGGTGGTGAATAGTATCTTTGAGAACCTAGGTATAGTTCAAGATGGCATTGAAACCATCTCAAAGCCTGTAGAAATAAAAAATAAAGAAACAGCAAAACTATTAAATGTAACAAACGGTTCTATTAGGTTTGAATCTGTTGAATTTAAATATAATAAAAATAACAGCGGAATTCTATCAAATTTCAACTTGATCGTAAAACCAAAAGAAAAAATAGGCATAGTTGGGCCATCTGGAGCTGGAAAATCAACTATAATGAACCTGCTATTAAGATTATATGAATTAGATACCGGTAAAATATACATTGATGATCAAGATATTTCTTCGGTAACACAAGAAAGTTTGCGTGCAAAAATTGGAGTTGTGACACAAGATATATCTCTGCTAAACAGATCCATTAGAGATAATTTAACCTGTGGAAATGATAATATATCTCACAAACACTTGCAAGAAGTATTGCACAAATCGAAAATGAATGAATTTCTTACGAGCGTAATAGATCACAAAGATCTTATGGGTCTTGATGCCACCGTTGGAGAACGGGGTGTAAAACTATCCGGAGGACAAAAACAAAGAGTAGCTATAGCTCGTGTGTTGTTAAAAAACGCCCCAATATTATTACTTGATGAAGCGACTTCTGCCCTGGACTCTGAGATAGAATCAATAATACAAGAAAATCTAGAAAGCATAATGCATGGTAAAACAGTTATCACTATAGCACACAGACTATCAACGATAATACGTATGGATCGTCTAATAGTGATAGAAAAAGGCAGAATCATAGAAACAGGAACACATAAAGAACTAATTGCACGCAACGGTTTGTATAAAAAACTTTGGGATCATCAAACTGGCGGCTTCATTAAATAAAAACAAACTATTGGCGGACAGAGGGGGATTCGAACCCCCGATACGCTAAAAACGTATACACGCTTTCCAGGCGTGCGCCTTAAGCCACTCGGCCATCTGTCCCAAGACTTTAATTATAACAGAATTATCAGCGTTTGACTGTGTAATATTCCATCATTCTTGCAACATATCTTGCTATTGTGTCTATTTCGATATTTACCAGATCTCCATCTCTAAAAAATTGTATATTAGTCTCTTTAATAGAGTGAGGTATAACGTTAATTCTTATTACGCAAGTATTAATATTATCAATTACTTGATTAATAGTTAGGCTAACGCCATTTACTGCTATTGATCCTTTATATGCAACAAATTTTGAAAATTCTACAGGTAAACTTATATATAGCTCTTTAGATTCTCCTACTGATGAAAATTTTTCTACCTTGCCTATACAGTCAATATGACCATAAAGAAGGTGGCCATTAATTCCATTAGTAATAGATAAAGAAGTCTCCAAATTAACTATTGTATTTAAATTATTAAAACCAACAGTACAACTAAGGCTCTCAGCTGAAATATCAATATAAAAATATTTTTGACAAAAATTAACTACCGTCATACAAGCGCCATTAACTGCTATGGAATCACCTATATTAATATTTTCTAATTTCAAAGTACTGGGCTCTATACATAGATTTAATCCTGCTAACCGATCGTATGAATCTGATAAATCTTTTATACCAATTATTCTTCCTAGGTCTCTCACAATACCAGTAAACATTTTTTTACTCTATAAAACATTTAAATAACTTTGGATGTTGTTTCAAATAAATAATTCCATTTATTGCTTTCATAAAGTCTAATTCTAAAATCAGAACCAATAGAAACAGCATCAAGTATAGAAAACCTTAATGCATCTTTCAGACTTAATATTCTTTTCAATTTGGCCACTGGAAAAGCATCCCCCAAAAAAATAGGAGCTAAATACATAACTAGTTCACCCACATGATTATCTGAAAGCAACCTTCCATTTAATCCAGCACCGGCTTCTACATGTATTTCGTTAAAACAGTTATCTGCCAACCATTTCATGACAAGCGACAAATCAACACTAGCAGGGATTTTTTCATTTGGCAATAAAATCACCTCAACATTCTTATCTGCTAATCTATGTTTTTTTTCTTTATTATCAACAGAAGTAAACACGAAAACTTTTGATCCATCTATTATGTTAATATCCTCTCCTATTATAAAACCATCATCTATAACTGCCCTACATGGCTGTCTAGCAGTATCTACATATCTGACGTTAAGTAGCGGATTATCATGCATTACTGTACCTATGCCTGTCAAGATTATACCACTACGCGCCCTCCAATGATGTGTATTTTTCCTAGACTCCTCACATGTAATCCATTTCGATTTATAGTTATGTAAAGCAGTTCTACCATCTAGAGATGAAGCAACTTTTAACCTAACCCAAGGTTTAGAACATAGCATTCTATATGCGAATCCTATATTCAACCATAATGCTTCTTTATGGCAAACTCCTACTAAAACCTCTATTCCTGACAAGCGTAATTTTTTTATTCCATTGCCACTTACCAAAGGATTAGGGTCAACCATCGATAAAACAACTCTAGCAGGAGATGCTTTTATGATTTGATCAACGCAAGGTGGAGTCTTACCATAATGGCTACATGGCTCTAATGTAATATAGAAAATAGATCCTGTTACATCCTGATTATTTTTCCTAGCATCTATAAGAGCACATACCTCAGCATGATCACCACCAACAAAACTGGTTGCCCCCATCCCTATACACTTTCCATCTTTTACAATGATGCACCCAACACTAGGATTGGGTGCAGTATTATAAGAGGCTTTGTCAGCAAGCTTCAGTGCTTCACGCATCCAAAACTCATCTTTTTGAAAAAAATCCATCGTTTCTATTAATACACTACTCAAATAATAAAAATCTTAATATCAAATTATTATGAAATATAATACTCAAAAACATTAAAAATTAATCATTATTTATTCTTATATACAGGTAGTCTTGCCGTCAACTCATTAACCTTATTGCGAATTTTAGATAAATTATCATTATCATAAGGATTACTAAGAACATCCGCCAATAAGTTTGCAGTAAGCTCAGCATCTGATTCCAGAAAACCTCTAGTGGTGATAGCAGCAGATCCTATACGAATACCACTAGTGATAAAAGGACTTTCTGGATCATTTGGTATAGAGTTTTTATTGACTGTAATATGAGCAGCACCTAAAGCTTTTTCTGCTTCTTTCCCATTAATTCCAGTAGATCGAAGATCTACTAACATCATATGACTTTCTGTATGACCAGATACAATACGTAATCCTCTTTTTGTTAAAGTATCAGCCATAACCCTAGAATTATTAATAACCTGTTGTGCATAAATTTTAAACTTGGGATCCAGAGCCTCACGAAACGCAACAGCTTTCGCAGCAATAACATGCATTAAAGGACCTCCCTGTATTCCAGGAAATATAGAAGAATTAATAATTTTCTCAAATTTTGACTTTGTCATGATTACACCACCTCTTGGCCCCCTAAGAGATTTATGAGTAGTCGAAGTAACAAAATCAGCATATGGCATAGGATTAGGATAGACACCACCGGCAACCAAGCCAGCATAATGTGCTATATCAACCATAAAAAAAGCTCCGACACTAGCAGCTATTTCAGACATAAGTTTAAAGTTAATACGCAAAGAATATGCAGAAGCACCAGCAACGATCATCTTGGGTTTATGTTGTTTAGCTAATTTTTCAACATTTTTATAGTCAAGAACCTCATTTTCATCCAAACCATAAGGTATGAAGTTATATAACTTGCCTGATGAGTTAACAGGAGATCCATGGGTTAAATGCCCTCCCTCTGCTAGACTCATGCCAAGAACAGTATCACCAGGTTTCAATACTGCATTATAAACACCTTGATTAGCCTGTGATCCAGAATTAGGTTGAACATTAGCTGCCTCGGCTCCAAATATTTTCTTAAGCCTATCGATAGCTAATTGTTCAACATCGTCCACATATTCACAGCCACCGTAATAACGCTTACCTGGATAGCCCTCTGCATATTTATTTGTTAAACAAGAACCCTGAGCTTGCATAACAGCTACACTGGCATAGTTTTCAGATGCTATCAACTCTATATGCTGTTCCTGACGAATAGACTCTCTCTCGATAGCTTTCCATATGTCTGGATCTACTTGGTCGATCTTTTTAAATTGTTCAAGCATTATGGCTCCTATAGGAAATTGACATCTAACTATATAATATAAAAACAAAAACTGCCAAAATTTTGGTAAATTTAGACAAATAGTATACTTATTTAGTAAACTATAATCCTATTAAACTAATTATAGCAACCATTATTGGATAAAACCTAAAGACAGATAATAAGAAATACTCCAAGGTCATGAAATCAACTAAATACTATGACCTCTATGTTAATAGAACTTTAATAAATTTTCTTTTTCCTACCTGAAT
Source organism: Candidatus Kinetoplastibacterium blastocrithidii (ex Strigomonas culicis) (assembly GCF_000319245.1). Taxonomy (NCBI): domain Bacteria; kingdom Pseudomonadati; phylum Pseudomonadota; class Betaproteobacteria; genus Candidatus Kinetoplastidibacterium; species Candidatus Kinetoplastidibacterium blastocrithidiae. Next base: position 20,776 of record NC_019814.1, read on the forward strand.
AATATATTCACCTGCAGATAATTGTAAAGACTTGCTTTCAATTCTATCTCCGTTTACCTTTATCCCTTTTTGTTCTATCATTCGCTGAGCTTCTGATGCTGATGCTACTAAACCTGAGTTTCTTAGTACTCTAATTATATTAATGGGAGCTGGACCAAGATTAATTTCTAATATTTCACTCGGAACTCCTCCGTTACGGAATAAATTATCAAAATTCAAAAGTGCTTGATCTGCATCCTTATTCGAATGAAATCTTGTCACTATTTCCTTAGCAAGTGCAACTTTTATATCCCTAGGATTCATCCCTTCATTAACTTTTTTCCTAAATATATTTATATTTTCAGAAGATCGAAATGACAATAAATCAAAGTAATGCCACATTAAATTATCTGAAATGGACATTAACTTACCAAACATAGAATCTGATGACTCTTCTACTCCTATATAATTACCCTTAGATTTAGACATTTTTTCTACACCATCTATTCCTATCAACAAAGGCATAGTCAATATTGACTGCTGCTCTTGCCCATTCTCTTTTTGTATTTCACGACCCATCAATAAATTAAATTTCTGATCAGTTCCTCCTATTTCCATGTCTGCTTTTAATGCCACTGAATCATAACCTTGCATAATTGGATATAAAAACTCATGTATAGATATAGGATCTCTTGCTTTAAATCGTTTAGTAAAATCATCTCTTTCTAAAATTCTAGCCAAAGTACAACTAGCCGATAATTTTACTATCCCTCTTGATCCTAATTTATCAAACCATTCTGAATTGTATCTAATTTCTGTCAAATCAGGATTTAATATCTTATATGCCTGAGAACAATAAGTTGCAGCATTATATTCAACCTGCTCTTGATCTAAAGAAGGACGTGTTGCTTTTCTTCCACTTGGATCACCTATCGTTGCCGTGAAATCTCCTATCAAAAATATTACTTTATGACCTAAATCTTGTAACTGTCTAAGCTTATTTAATACAACTGTGTGCCCTAGATGTATATCTGGTGCTGTTGGATCAAGACCAAGTTTTATTCTTAAAGGAACCATGTTTTTTTTATTTCTTGCTATCTTATTAATTAATTCCTCTTCCACTAATAACTCATTGCAACCTTTCTTTATAATAGAAAACTCTGATCTGATATCTGAACTAATGTAGTATTCTTTATTTAACATAATTTAAAATGTACTTTTAATGAAATTAATTATAATATCGACTATGCTATTGAAAAAATTTAATGAAATTACTAATTTATAGTAATTAAATCTGATTTACATCGTTAGAATTATGCGCTACATGAACTATAAACCTTGTTACATAACAATTTCATTTGGCGAATGAAATGAAATCACAATAAAAACATGATGAATATTTTCTTACGTCGACTTATATCAATAATAATATTATTTGCTCTTTGCGTAGCTCCATTATACATGTTTAAACGCAATACAAATAAATCTGATCTGCCACAATCAAAAATTCTCAGAAGCGAACAACCTTTGTTAGATTATGATTATAGACTACTAGATACAAGCGATGATATCTTTCCTTATATTAACGAAACCATTATAAAAAAAGGCGATACTTTACGAAGTATTCTACAGCGCTTAAGGGTAAAAAACCTAGAGAAAATACAAAATTTTATTACAAAAAATCCTGAAACTAATAGCATTCGAAAGTTGTTGCCAGGGCGCCAAATACAAGTTGCTACTGACTTGCATGGAAACATGATTTGGCTACGATATTTACATACACCTTATTGTGATAATAGTGGTCAAATTATATGCAAATACTTACAAATTTCTTCTAACAAAGAACATTCTTATTCTGCCTATGAAAAAACAAATTATTCTGAAAAACAAATTAGAGTAGCATTCGGAGTTATAAAATCATCTCTATTTGAAGCAACAGAACAAGCAGGAATTCCGAATTTCATAACAATACAAATGACTAATATATTAAGCACTAAGTTAGACTTTCCAAGAGATATACGCATTGGAGATCAATTTAGAGTTATATATGAATTACAAATGTATGATGGACTTTACTTAGGATCAGGCAAAGTGCTGGCTATAGAATTTAAAAGCACTGATAAAATGCACAATGCCATATGGTTTGATAATGATAGAAAAATAGAAGGCGGATATTATAATTTTAATGGAGATAGCCTAAAAAAAACATTCCTTAATTCCGCTATAAAATTTAGCCGTATAAGCTCTAGATTTGGTAAAAGAATACACCCTATAAGAAAGACATTAGTTGATCATAAAGGGGTAGATTATGTTGCCCCAGCAGGGACTCCCATATATGCTACAGCTGATGGAATAGTAGAGTTTTCTGGATGGCAAAATGGTTACGGCAAAGTAGTTATTTTAAAACACTTCAATAAATATTCAACTTTATATGCACATCAAAGCAGAATTGACCCGAAAATACATAAAGGCAAAAAAGTATCACAGGGACAATTAATAGGGTATGTTGGATCAACAGGATGGGCTACAGGACCACATCTGCATTATGAACTACGTATAAATAACAAACCTGTTGACCCATTATCCATAAAATTACCAACATCAAAAAAAATAGATGCCTCCATACAGAATAACTTTAACAACAAAGTAGAATACTATAAAGAACAAATGAGATTTTTAGAAAAATTACAATCTGAATCAATAAAAATTTCCTATAGCAAATAAATTATAACTAGACAGAAAAAGAAGAGCCACACCCACAAGTTGTAACAGCGTTTGGATTTCGAATAACAAACTGCGAGCCCTCGATATCGTCCTTATAATCTATCTCAGCGCCAAATAAATATTGCAAACTTATAGGATCAACCAAAAAACTTGTCCCTTCTTTATCTATTACAGTATCTTCGTGATCATAAGTATCATCAAATGTAAAACCATACTGAATGCCTGAACAACCACCACCTTGAACAAAAACACGCAGTTTCAAGTTAGGATTGCCCTCTTCTTCTAAAAGAGATTTTACCTTACTAATAGCAGATTCAGTAAAAATCAATTTTGCCGCGTTATTAACAAATCTATCAAGACTCATAAAATCTCGTTAATAAAAGTTTTAAAATTTAATTAATTAATTAGTTAATTAATCTCTCTAAGGTAATATAGCTACAGAGTCTAAACCAGTGGTTTCTTTTAAACCAAATATTAGGTTCATATTCTGAACAGCCTGACCTGCAGCTCCCTTAACCAAATTATCCTGTATAACTAGTATAATTAATCTATTCTCATTATTTGGGCGATGAATAGCAATTCTAAGTCTATTAGAAGAGCGAACTGATCTAGTTTCCGGAAAAGATCCTGAAGGCATTACATCTATAAAAGGTTCAGACTTATAACGTTTAACAAACAATTCCTGAAAATCAATATCTAAAGCATGAGGAAGTATTTTTGTATAAATAGTAGAAAACATTCCTCTAATCATTGGAACTAAATGAGGCACAAAAGTTAAATTAATCTTTTTGCCAGATATTTTCTCTATTTGAGAGACAATTTCAGGATGATGCCGATGCCCAGAAACACCATATGCTTTAAAATTATCTGATGACTCAGAGAATAAATTTGAAATCTCTAGCTTTTTACCAGAACCAGACACCCCTGATTTGCAATCAGCTACTATATCACTAACATCTATTAAAGGTTCAGCTAGATCTAATAAAGGAATCAACCCCAATATAACCGTAGTTGGATAACATCCTGGATTTCCAATGACATTAGATTTAACAATATTAGAACGATTTAACTCCACTAGACCGTATTCTGAATTTTTCAAAATATCCGGACAGGAATGCCCCATCTTGTACCACTTTTCGAAAATTTCCACATCCTTGATACGAAAATCAGCAGCTAGGTCAATAATTTTAACACCAGACTCTAATAGGTCTCTAGCCTGAGACATAGCCACACCATGAGGAGTTGCAAAAAATACAATATCACAACTCATTAATTTAGGGCTATCTAGCGAAGAAAATTCTAAGCTAATATGGTTGCGTAAGTTTGGATATAAATCAGAAACACGTAACCCTGATTCTTTTCTTGATGTTATAACCAGCAAATCCACATTAGGATGCTGTATTAATATACGTAATAATTCCACTCCAGTGTATCCAGTACCACCAACTAGACCAACCTTAATTCTTTTATCAAAACTATTATCCATAATAAAACCATCAGTACGCTAATATTTTATAAACTAATAGTATATTACACCATTAGATAACATTTAACTGAACCATAATAAAAACAGAAATGAAAATTATAACTGATGAGATACAATATTCATGTATATGAATACAAAAAACTAACGGTCGTTATTAAACGACCGTACAAAAAATTAAATTAACGTTTACTAAATTGTTTTTTGCGACGTGCTTTCCGTAGTCCAACCTTCTTTCGTTCAACCTCTCTAGCATCACGAGTGATAAATCCAGCATTAGATAAAGAAGGTTTAAGTTCTTTATCATAATCTACTAGAGCTCTAGTAATGCCATGACGTACTGCTCCAGCTTGACCAGTCTCACCACCACCATAAACATTGGCCTTTATATCAAAAAAATCTAGATAACCAACCTTAACCAATGGTTGCTTAACAATCATTCGACCAGTTTCACGAGCAAAGAAATCATCCAGTAATTTACCATTAATCGTAATTTTACCTGTACCCTTCTTAATAAAAACCCTGGCAACAGAAGTCTTGCGTCGGCCAGTTCCATAATTCCAATTACCTATCATACTCGTTCCCTAGAATTCCCTAGCAATAGGCTGCTGAGCAGCATGTGGATGATCAGCACCAGCATACACCTTAAGTTTCTTTATCATTGCATATCCCAAAGGACCTTTAGGCAACATGCCTTTAACAGCCTTTTGAATTACTCTGCCTGGAAAACGTTGTTGCATTTTTTCGAAACTTATCTCACGTATTCCACCTGGATATGTAGTATGTCTATAATAATTCTTATCTCTAGCTTTATTGCCAGTAACTACTATATCCGCTGCATTGATTATTACAATAAAATCACCCGTATCAACGTGTGGTGTGAATTCAGGTTTGTGTTTTCCGCGCAAAAGTCGTGCAACTTCGCTGGCTACACGACCTAAAATCTTTCCCTTGGCATCAATAACAAACCAGCTTCGCATAACTTCATGCGGTTTAGCCACAAAGGTCTTCATGTCAATCCTTAGTATAAAAATCCAGCTAAAAGCTGGTGATAATAAGACCTATCGAGAATTTTCAATTCAGACAATCCGAACCGAAAAATATAAATAATGCCTAGACGTTATAAATCGTCCGTACAATAATTGAAAGGTCCAATTTTTGATTCTTACACAAAACAATATTATTTGCAATCAAAAACATTGGTATAACAAGACTTAGACTAAACCAATTAATTTATAATCCAGCTATTGACATATTTTCTATTAATACTGATCCTGTTGTTTTAGTACCTCTTGAAATAACATCAGATCCAATTAAAAGAATTTGTCTGAACATGTCTCTTAAATTCCCAGCAATTGTTATCTCTTGTACTGCATGCTGTATCTCACCATTTTCTACCCAAAATCCAAAAGCTCCTCTTGAATAATCTCCTGTAACATAATTAACACCTTGTCCTATTAGTTCAGTTATTAGCAAACCTCTATTCATTCTCTTTATCATTGACATTAGATCATCAGTTTTTTTCGTTTTGGAAGAGATCATACAAATATTATGTGAGCCACCTGCATTCCCTGTAGTAGACAATCCTAACTTCCTGGCAGAATAAGAAGACAAAAAATAACCATTAATAACCCCCTTCGATACAACAGAACGTTTTATAGTAGAAACACCCTCAGAGTCAAAAGAGGTACTACCAATTGCTCCATCTATATGCGGATCCTCTATAATGTCTATATGATTAGAAAAAACACTCTTTCCTAAAGAGCCAGTCAGGAAACTAGCATTCCTATACAAGGCTCCTCCGCTAGCCGCCTGAACAAAAGAGCCTATTAGCCCTAAAGCAACCGGAGCTTCAAAAATAACAGGAAAGTTTCCAGTTGATATGCGACGGGCAGACAATCTAGCAATAGATCTTTCTGCTGCATATTTCCCAATATGCACTGGATCTGATAAATTTAATGGATTACAGTTCGAGTCGTACCAATAATCCCTTTGCATATTGCCTTGATTATCTCCAGCTATTGGCATAACTGACAAACTGTACTGAGAAGAAATTCTACTTCCAAAAAACCCAAATGTATTTCCTAATAAAGAATAACTCTGACTTGAGTTAACAAAGGATCCATCAGTATTCACTATTCTATTACTAAAATTTATAGCAGCCTCTTCTGTCTGCTTAGCAATAGATATCATGTCTTCCACAGACTTGGACCATAAATGATATAACTTAAAGTCTCGGAATTCCTTAGCCAATAAATCCTCCTCTGGAAGACCTGAAGCCTCATCAATAGCAGTATATCTCGCTATATGCCAAGCAGCTTCTACTGTCTTGCTTAAAGCATCAGGAGAAAAATCAGAGGTGGATGCTGAACCACTCTTCTTGCCATCAAATACGACTATATTTAACATCCTATCATGTGACTTTTCTATGGTTTCTACACAGCCCTTACGCACAGAAACTGACAATCCCTTGACTGTAGAGATTTCTGCATATGACTGGTTAGCGCCAAGTCTATTTGCGCTTTTCAATGACCTCTCAATGAGATCTTGGAAATGTTCTTTATTTTTATCCATAACCTATAATGAAGCAGTTTTTAATTCTTTAATGAATCTTACACAAAGCTGGTAATACTAGTATTATAATATAAGTATTGATGAATATTTACCTGTCACAATTAATTTATATTAAATAATATGATAATTGGCTTATTACTAAGTTGAGTTATACATTCAAATTAAATAGCTTATGTTAAAAAACGAAAAGAAAACTATAGAAATAGAGACTAGCATAGAACCATCACATACATTAATATGGCTTCATGGATTAGGAGCAAACGCACAAGACAGCATACAAATTCTAAGTAATTTGGATATTAGAAACTTAAATACACGCTTCATATGCCCTAATGCTCCTGAGAGGATTATATCAGTAAATTGCGGGCTAAAAATGCAAGCATGGTACGATATAAAATCAAATATAATTGATGAAAATGAAGATATCTGCGGGATAAAAGAATCCGTCTGCATTATAAATGATTTGATAAATAGAGAAAAATCAAGAGGTATTAAACCTGATAATATTATCTTAGGTGGATTTTCACAAGGTTGTGCGCTAGCATTATATGCTGGATTAAGCATAACCGAAAAAATAAATGGTATAATTGCCCTATCCGGTTATTTGCCTATGAAAAAAGATCTGATTAGCAAATTAAATCAACATCGAGATATAAATATCTTTGTTGGACATGGGATAAATGATCCATTAATATCTCCATCCTATCCAAAAGAATATGTGGAGATATTGAGAAAGAACGGTTATAACAATATAAAACTTAAATATTACGACATAGCCCATAGTATCTGCACAGATGAGCTAAAAGATATAAGCAATGCAATAAAAGAAATGATAACAAAAAAATCAATAACGACTTAGGTCAAAATATACTCTATATATAGATTTATCTTCAGGATCAGTTTTTATAATAAAGCCAAGATTTTTTAGCAAAGATAACATGGGCCTGTTGCTACTTAAAACAAAACCATCCATGTATTTAAAACCTATTTTTTTCGCTGCATCTATCATGTAAATCATCAATTTATTACCGAGCCCAATTCTCTGCCATTTATCACCAACAACTAGAGCATATTCGACTCCTAAACCATCTTCATTACATAAAAAATGCACAAAGCCAATCATAGTATCCTCGTTGTATTTATCATTATTGGCTGATTTGTCTATAATTGCCACCAAAGCCAACTCTCGTTGATAATCAATCTGAGTATAATGAGATAACATTTTAGGAGTTAACTCTCTCATTGCAGATATGAATCTCATGTAGCGAGATCTGTCAGATAATCCTCTAATGAAATTCTGCAAGATTTCTGCGTCTTCAGGACGTATCGGCCTCACCAAACATACTGTCCCATCTTTCAAATAACACTTCTTTACTAGATCCGAAGGATATGGATGAATTGCCATGTGTGGATAAGCAACATTCACAAAATTATCATTGCCATGTTTCATGATCTCTACTGCTACATTATCAGATACTACCCCATAATCTGTAATAAAAAATGGTCCTAAACATAGTGAATAGATATCAGGAAGCGCTATCAACATCTCAGAAATTTGAACTAAAATTAATTGTAATGTACTTAAGCGATTATCGCCAATTTCTAATTTATTAACAAAGACATTACTACGTTCTATAAGTTGTCTGGCTAAAAAATTATTTAGAGGAGGTATTTCCATATTCAAAGGATTTGTATTATCAAAATTTTTATGATTAATAAAGCTACCACAAAGTTGTATAACTGGACCAAATATACTATCTCTCCATACATGTATCTCAATGGGGCCATTAGATCTAGGCAAAAATTTCCACTCTGTAGAGAATTTGATTCTCATGTCAAATGCACAAAACATTGCATCTATTTCTTGTAAATTTAAATTATGCCTGCCATTTGAAATAATTGAGCTTAATAATAACTTTATATCATCAATATTTGGCAATACATAGAACGGAATAGATGGCTGAACCTGCAACAGTAATTGCTGATTGTAATAATGTTCTGCTAATACACTAATAGCATAAGCAGCTGACTCTGGAGTTTGAAACACCGATATCATATATCTGTTACATATTTTCACTAAGGATGTCGCTGCAATATCAGCCATCAAACAAATTACTATTGGTTTTTTTATTTCAGGAATTATGTTTAATAATGCCTCAACTATAGATAGCATGTCTGAAGAATAATCAGGAGCTATCAGCACAAGAATACCATCTATATCATCATCAGATAAAAACAAATTCATTGCTTTTATAACAAGATCCTTATCTAATGAACTATGAATTATAATTGAGCAATGATCAATTACTGATATTTTATCAAACAATAACTTTATAGATTCCCTGGTATTGCTTGATAAATTGCTCTTTAATAGCATTGGGGAAGCATATATCATATCAACGGCTAGTCTAGATAGTCCTATGCCATTTGAAAACAAGGCAATTCTTCTACCATTTAATTTATTTGGATAAGATAATATTCTTACTGCAGAAAATAACTGTGAAAAATATCTTATCCTAACCACGCCTGTTCTACGCATAACAGCACTAAACACAACATCATCATAATCATGATGACCTGCTTTTAATACTATTACAGGCTTTATCCTAGCCAATGCTCTTAGCGCACTGATAAACTCACGGACATTGTCCATGTTTTCTAAATACAAGACAATACTCTCGGTATAATAGTCCCAAATCAAATAATCTATTACCTTGGATAAACTAAGTGACGTTTCTTTCCCTATAAATAAAACTAACGAAAATCCTATATTGTCTCTTGAGGCCCAGTCTATAATTACCGACACAATAGACCTAGATTGAGATATTAAAGCAACTCTACCTTGTCTAACAGAAGGAAAATTAGGGCTTAAATTTAAAGAAATACTTGGGCGCTGTATACCAAAAGAATCAGGCCCCAATAACTCGCACTTACAATCACTAGCCCATCTTTTACACAAATCTCTTATGTTTTTTGAATATAATGATGCATCATGATTTAATATAATAGCAGCCCTGGGATTAAACTTACTTAAAGAATAAAGTGTCTCCTGTAAAATATCATTAGAAACACATACGAGGACAAGATCCACGGAATCTATAATACTAGGGTTACATTTACCGTAGTATTTTACATACAACTCTTTATTTTTAATACGATCAATATCTATAAGATTTTTTTTTATATTTTCAGGCAAAGATATGTTATTTATTTCCTTGTCGGTGCAAATTAATAATGAAGATGGATCTAACAAAGAAGAAAGAAAGTGCCTTGACATTAATTTATACTATACTCCATCAAAAATAAGATAAAACAAATAAAAATATTTACTGTTATTATAGTATTTTCTAGACAATATATTTTTATTTAATACAAATAAGTGTTCAATTCTAACAATTTAATTTATTTATATGAACTCCTACACTAATAATAACGTGCGTGTTCGTTTCGCTCCATCCCCAACAGGTTTCCTTCATCTGGGAGGTGCTCGTACAGCATTGTTTTCATGGGCTTTTGCCAAACACAATAACGGTATATTTTTATTGCGCATAGAAGATACTGACATAAAGAGATCAACTAAAGAAGCTATAAAATCCATCATGGATGGCATGACATGGTTAGGAATAATATCAGATGAAGAGATAGTATATCAAACTCAAAGAATGGAGCGCTACCGAGAATTACTAAAAAAAATGCTTAACGAAGGTAATGCTTATTACTGTTATAGTTCAGCTGAAGAAATTGACAAAATGAGAGAAGAAGCTAGGAAAAATGAAACAAAACCAAAATATGATGGCACATGGAGACCTGAGCTTAATAAAATAATGCCAAATATACCAAAAGATCGCAATCCAACAATAAGATTTAAAAACCCATCAACAGGGATAGTAACATGGAATGACATGGTAAAAGGAAGGATTAGTTTTAAAAATGAGGAACTTGATGATTTAGTAATAGCTCGTTCTGATGGCACTCCTACATATAATTTTTGTGTAGCCATAGATGACCTGGATATGGGCATATCTCATGTGTTACGAGGAGATGATCATGTCAATAATACACCTAGGCAGATTAATATACTAAAATCACTGAATGCAAAAATTCCCGAATACGGACATCTGCCTATGATATTAGGAACAGATGGCGAGAAGTTGTCAAAGAGACACGGGGCCATGAATATTATGGAATATAAATCTAAAGGCTACCTTCCTGAAGCAATGGTAAACTATTTGGCTCGCCTTGGATGGAGCCATAATAATGATGAGATATTTAATACTAGGCAGCTAATAGACTGGTTTGACATTAAACATCTATCCAAGTCTCCGTCACAATGGGATCCTAAAAAACTTGACTGGATTAATTCATACTATATAAAACATACAGATACTCATAATTTAGTGAATATGGTAATGCCGATGATAACAGCTCGCAATTATGAGCCTAACGAAAATGATCTAGGATCTATAATAGACCTTTTTAAAGAAAGGTCTACAACTCTAAATCAACTTGCTGAAAATGCAATAATTTTCTATAAAGAGACTATCAATATAGCAGATGATATAAAAAATAAGTGTACTGATGATCAAACAATTCAACTTATACGCAAATTCATTTCTATTGCAAATAACGTAGACTGGAAAATAGAAGAAATAGATAGAGTTATTAAAACTATAATTACAGAAAACAATATAACAATGAAACAAATTGCATTGCCACTAAGAATATATTTAACAGGAGAAGCAAATACTCCATCTATCAATAAAGTCTTATTACTATTAGGTAAGGAAAAGGTACTTAGCCGTCTAAGAAAGACTCTTGATAATTACAAACAGCTCTAATATTTAATTATAAATAAGCGTCTCACAGAATTGAAAATTGGTGATAGTTATTAAAATTTAATCATAGTCAAATATCTTTTTAAGAAATAGGCTAAGAAATTTTATCAGCAAATTTTTCTCTTGTAAGTTAGGGGATCAATAACTAAAATTAGTCTATTACATCTACACTTCGATCCCCTAGGTCTGCTTGAGACACTGTCTCTTTTTAGATATTAACAACAACTGTTAGGATACTCTTAGCAAATCCAGGCGATTAAAGAACCTTAAAATTTAAGCCTTGATTTAGGGATTTAATCATGCAAAAAACAGTAATTTCTATAACTGATGACTCATCAGCTGTAAGCAAAAAACAACAAAATTATATTGACAAATGGTCTGACTATAAAGTAATTAGACGAGATGGATCTGTAGCTGATTTTATTCCAATCAAGATTAATATTGCAATAACAAAAGCATTCATAGCAGTACGCAATGACCAAGGTATAATGTCCGCTAGCAATAGGGAGCTAATTGAAAAACTTACAAATCAAGTTATATCTGCTCTGATACGGAACAAACCTAGTGCTGGATCATTTCATATAGAAGACATTCAAGATTATGTTGAATTATCTCTAATGAGAGCAGGTCTTCAAGATGTTGCTAGAGCTTATGTTCTATATAGAGAAAAAAGAAATCAAGAAAGGATTATATCAAAAACCATAATAGATAAAAAAAATAATACTGAAGATGAGAACTCTATAACAGTAAAAGAAAATAATCAGTTAAGAACAATTAAAATATCTTCGTTAAAATCAATTATAAAATCAGCCACCACTGGACTAGAAAATGTTATAAAAGAAGTCGATATAGAAATAATTATAAAAGAAACTCTTAAAAATCTATACGAAGGCATACCAATTAAAGAAGTATTTAAATCTATAATTCTAACGACAAGAGCAAAAATAGAGAAAGAACCATCCTATAACTATGTAACTGCTAGGTTACTACTACACACAATAAGGAAAGAAGTTCTAGGGAAAGATATCTCTCATGAGGAAATGCATAAAAATTATGCAGATTATTTACCTGAATTCATTAAAATTGGGGTAAAAGGTGGGATTCTATCATCTGATCTTGAAGATTATGATCTAAATTTGCTAGGGAATGTAATTGATGCTAACAGAGACCTAAATTTTAAATATCTTGGACTGCAAACCTTATATGATCGTTATTTTTTGCATCTAAATGGAAAACGGATAGAACTTCCACAAATATTTTTTATGAGGGTTGCTATGGGCATAGCAACTAAAGAACGAGACAAAAACCAAAAAGCAATAGAATTCTATAATATATTGTCTTCTTTTGATTTTATGAGCTCTACTCCTACTTTATTTAACTCTGGAACTAAACACGCTCAGATGTCATCCTGCTATCTAACGACAGTGCCTGATAATCTAGATGGCATATATGAGTCTATAAAAGAAAATGCTCTGCTAGCTAAATATGCTGGCGGACTTGGTAATGATTGGACCCCAGTACGAGCATTAAGGAGTCATATAAAAGGAACAAATGGAGAAAGCCAAGGAGTAGTTCCTTTTTTAAAAGTTGTTAACGATACAGCTGTTGCTGTTAATCAAGGAGGTAAACGTAAAGGAGCTGTATGTACCTATCTTGAAACATGGCACTTGGATATAGAAGAATTTTTAGAGCTAAGAAAAAATACTGGCGATGAAAGAAGACGTACCCAAGACATGAACACATCTAACTGGATACCAGATCTTTTCATGAAGAGAGTAATGAACAATGAAGATTGGACCCTATTCTCTCCATCAGACTGTCCAGATTTACACGAAAAGTATGGTAAAGAATTTGAGAAGGCTTATTCTAAATATGAAGCCAAAACAACAAATGGAGAAATCACCTTATTCAAAAAAATACCAGCTATATCTCTGTGGAGAAAAATGTTATCAATGTTATTTGAAACTGGTCATCCATGGATAACGTTCAAAGATACATGCAATATAAGATCTCCACAACAGCATATAGGTGTAGTTCACAGCTCCAATCTATGCACTGAAATAACATTGAATACAAACGAGTCTGAAATAGCAGTATGTAATTTAGGATCCATAAATCTAAATAATCATATGAAAACAACAGATAACAAGTCGTTTGAACTTGATCTGAAAAAATTACAAAATACTACTAAAGTAGCAATGAGGATGCTAGATAACATTATTGACATAAACTATTATGCGGTATTGAAGGCAAAACAATCAAATGAAAAACATAGACCTGTTGGGCTAGGCATTATGGGATTTCAAGATTGTTTACACATGATGCGCATATCCTATGCATCAAAAGAAGCTATAGATTTTGCTGATAAATCTATGGAAGCAATATGCTACTATGCTTATCTAGCTTCTAGTGACCTAGCGAAAGAAAGAGGTAAATATAACTCATTTAAAGGATCTCTATGGTCACATGGCATCTTGCCACAAGACACTATAGACATATTAGAAAAAGAAAGAGATGGTTATGTTGAAATGGATAAATCTAGTCAACTCGATTGGAAATACTTAAGAAATCATATCTTGGAAAATGGAATGCGCAACTCAAACTGTGTTGCAATAGCACCCACAGCTACAATATCAAACATAATTGGTGTGTCTGCAAGTATAGAGCCAACCTTCCAAAACCTTTATGTTAAATCTAACCTGTCTGGAGAATTTACCATTATCAATGAATACCTAGTTGACGATTTAAAACAACTAAATATTTGGGATGAAGTAATGGTTGCAGATATAAAATATTTTGATGGCAGCCTATCACGTATAGAACGCATACCGCAAAATATACGTGATTTATATAAAACAGCTTTTGAAATTCAACCAGAATGGCTAGTAGAGTGTGCTTCGCGTCGTCAAAAGTGGATAGATCAGTCTCAGTCTTTAAATATATACATGTCAGGCGCATCAGGAAAGAAATTAGATGAAACATATAAGTTAGCATGGATAAGAGGATTAAAAACAACATACTATCTACGAGCTATGGGGGCAACTAGTACAGAAAAATCTACAGGTCAAGGCGGAGAATTAAATTCAGTTAATATAAAGAAAGAGCAATCAAAAACGTGTCAGATAAACATTAATGATCAAGAATGTGAAGTCTGTCAATAAAATTTACTGTTACATAATAGGACATGTATTATGACGAACGCACAAGATTCAAGAACCAAAAGAATTATCGCTTCTGAAAAAAGGATAATAAATGGCAAGACAGATGTAAACCAATTGGTACCATTCAAATATAAATGGGCCTGGGAAAAATACTTGAGTTCGTGCGCTAATCATTGGATGCCTCAAGAAGTTAGCATGTCACGTGATATTGCCTTATGGAAAAATCCAAATGGTCTAACAGATGACGAAAGGTTAATTGTAAAAAGAAATCTAGGGTTCTTTGTAACAGCTGATTCTTTAGCTGCTAATAACATAGTGCTTGGCACATATAGACACATTACTGCTCCTGAGTGCCGGCAATTTTTATTAAGACAAGCTTTCGAAGAAGCCATCCATACTCATGCATATCAATACATAGTTGAAAGTTTAGATCTTGATGAATCTGAGATATTTAACGCTTATAACGAAATCGAATCAATAAGAGCAAAAGATGAATTTTTAATACCATTTATAGATGTAATATCTGATAAAAAATTTCAAACTGGAACATTAGAGGCAGATCAAACTCTATTAAAATCTATAATAGTATTTGCTTGTCTAATGGAAGGTTTATTTTTCTATGTTGGATTTGTTCAAATCCTATCCTTAGGAAGGCAAAATAAAATGACTGGTTCTGCAGAACAATATATGTATATATTGAGAGATGAATCAATGCATTGTAATTTCGGAATAGATCTTATCAACACAATAAAACTGGAGAATCCTCAGCTATGGACACGAGAATTCCGAGAAGAAATAACCTCACTATTCTATAAAGCTGTTGATTTAGAATATGCTTATGCAGAAGATACAATGCCAAGAGGCGTCTTAGGTCTTAATTCAACCATGTTTAAATCTTATCTAAGATTCATAGCTAACAGAAGAGCTCAACAAATAGGTCTAGATATTTTATTTGAACAAGAAATTAATCCATTTCCTTGGATGTCAGAAATGGTGGATTTAAAAAAAGAACGAAATTTCTTTGAAACTCGTGTTATTGAATATCAAACTGGTGGCACTTTGACTTGGGAGTAATAGACTAAACTACTTGGACAGAAAACTTGATAAAGAAGACTATGCATATTTTATAATGTATGATAGTCTTCCATATTCCAGTTAATATGACACCATATCTTCATTCAATATATTTCTTTCCATACAAACATACCCAACCATCTATTTCTTTCCAGACGTGAAGTTTGATATTTGGTAAATATACTGATACTACATCTTCTATCTGATTAGACAAAATACCAGACAAAACTAAATAACCATTATTCTGAACCATTGAATATAATTTATTAGCCATCAATTGGAGCGGTTTAGATAAAATATTAGCGACAACAACTTCGTACGTGTTAAAAGGCATATCTTCTGGAGCACAAACTATTAAACTAACATTGTTTATACTGGCATTATGTTTTGCACAAGAAATAGCTTGGCTATCTATATCTACTGCCACTACCCTTTCTGCTCCTAATTTTAAAGCAGTAATTGCTAAAATACCAGAACCACAACCATAATCTAGTAATGAAGATCTTTCCTTAATATTATTATCTAGCCATGATAAACAAAGGCTAGTAGTAGGATGGCTACCTGTGCCAAAAGCTAAACCTGGATTTATTTCTATATAATGAATATTACTTGGATTAGTATTAGTAATATTACTATAAATATCATTCTGATTAATGCTGGAAACTATACAGATTCGTTCTGTTACTAAAATAGGAGAAAACTTAGACTGAACTAATGAAACCCAGTCCAATTCCTCTAGCTCAACCACAGAAATATAATCCACATCTTTATTACTCATTGCCAAATGATCTAGAGCTGAATTCAACATATCTAAAGGATTTTCCTCATTTGAAACTAAAACATTTACCCTATTTCTGCTCCAATGAAATTGGGCTTCTGAAAATCCAGGCTCTAAAAAAAGAGGGTACTCTTCCGCGCTATCTATATCAGCATCTTCAATTGAAACAGACAATGCTCCCAGATTTATAAATGCATCAGATAAAGAATCCATGTAAATGGCTTTACAATAAAAAGATAATTCCTGCAAAAATGACTCCCGGAAATATTATGATTTATCACTAACTAACACTAACAGCTATATTCTTTGCGATAACTTCTGCTCTAAATAATGAATGCTAGTGCCACCCTCAAGAAATCTAGAATCTTGTAATAATTCTCTATGTAAAGGAATATTAGTTTCAATACCGCCCACTACCATCTCTGATAAAGCCACCTTCATCTTAGATAGAGCTTGCTCCCGACTGTCACCATATGTAATCAACTTAGCGATCATTGAATCATAATAAGGAGAAACAACGTAACCATCAAACACATGCGAATCAACTCTAACACCAGGACCGCCAGCAGTGTGCCAATTTGTTATCTTTCCTGGGCTAGGTAAAAAATTAGATGAATTCTCTGCATTTATTCTACACTCGATGGCATGTCCCTTTATTTTTATATCTCTCTGTCTTAATGCTAGCTTCTCTCCGGCAGCTATCTTTATCTGCTCCTGAACTAAATCAATACCAGTAATAAGCTCTGTAACAGAGTGCTCTACTTGGATTCTAGTATTCATTTCAATGAAATAAAACTCACCATTTTCGAATAGAAACTCAAAAGTTCCAGCTCCTCTATATCCAATCTTTCTACAAGCATCTACACATCTATCACCTATACGTTCAATCAACTTCCTAGGAATGCCAATTGCTGGGGCTTCCTCAATTATTTTCTGATGGCGACGCTGCATAGAACAATCCCTTTCCCCAAGCCATAACGCTTGGCGAGCTCCATCAGATAAAACTTGTATCTCAATATGTCTAGGATTTTCTAAAAATTTTTCTATGTAAACACTAGGATTATTAAAAGCAGCATCTGCTTCTGATCGAGTCATAACAACTGCATTCAACAATGCAGCTTCAGTATAAACAACTCTCATGCCTCTACCACCACCTCCCCCAGCTGATTTTATGATCACTGGGTATCCTATCTGTCGAGCTATATCTAATATAGAAGGTGGATCATCTGCAAGAACACCGTCAGATCCCGGAACCACTGGAACTCCTGATGCTATCATTATTCTCTTCGCGCAAACCTTATCACCCATTTTACGTATGGTTTCAGGCCTAGGACCTATAAAAACAAACCCGCTTCTTTCAACTCTTTCTGCAAAATCAGCATTCTCTGATAAAAAACCATAACCAGGATGAATGGCTTCTGCATCTGTAACCTCTGCAGCAGAAATAATAGCCGGCATATTCAAGTAACTATCTTTTGATGCAGCAGGACCTATGCACACAGATTCATCGGCTAAACGAACGTATTTTGCATCTTTATCTACGTCAGAATGAACCACGACAGTTTTTATGCCCATCTCACGACAAGCTCTTTGTATTCTCAACGCGATTTCACCACGATTAGCTATCAGTATTTTCTCAAACATTTTGACCATTTAACCAATAATAAATAAATGTTGACCATACTCAACAGGCGCCCCATTATCTACCAATATTGCTTTTATAACTCCTGACTTATCAGCTTCTATCTCATTTAATAATTTCATAGCTTCAATTATACAAAGCTGATCACCCTCTTTTACTACTTGTCCGATATCCACAAAAGGCAAGGCACCAGGACTTGATGATCGATAAAAAGTGCCAACCATTGGAGCCTTAACAATATAAGAATTATCCGTGACATCATCACTTGCTTTGTTCTCTGTAGAATTGACCAAATCTATAGTAGAACTAGTTTTATAATTAGATTTAGAAGACTTAACGATACGAACCCTATCATCACCTTCTGTTATTTCAAATTCTGTAATATCTGATTCAGCAACCAAATCTATTAATCTTTTAATTTTCTCAAAATCCATGTTTTTCCCAAGAGTGAAGCCAAGAATCCAAATAATGAATATATATCTGGAACTAGTTTGGTTCTTCTAAAACCCACAATAATTATTAATATGTTATAGCATATCTTAATGCTGCTTCATATCCAGTAATTCCTAGGCCAGAAATAACACCAATAGCAATATCAGATAAATAAGATAAGCTTCTAAAAGACTCTCTTTTATAAATGTTAGATATATGTACTTCTATGAAAGGAATGGAAATCGCAGATATTGCATCACGCATGGCTATACTAGTATGAGTATATGCACCAGCATTAATAATAAGAAAATCATTTTTCTTGAAACGAGCATCGTGAATTGTATCAATAATATGACCTTCATGATTACTCTGCATAATGGAAATACTAACCCCAGCTTCAGAAGCAATGCTTTTAAGGCTATTATCAATCATAGACAACGATAGATTTCCGTAGATAGTTGGTTCTCTAACACCCAGTAAATTTAAATTTGGGCCATGTAACACTAGTATGTTTTTTGCCATTGAACGCTACCATAGTATATAACGAATTATTTTAAATAAATTATTTCAATCTAGTGGAAGCACTACGGATTGTTTAAGATAACAATATCCTGTATTTTATATAACTAGAAGAATATTACTAGAATTATAACCTATAATTCTAGTCTATGTATTGTTCTAGAATAAAACTAATTATATATTTAATATGTTATGTAAAATAGGTAATGGTTTATAGATATAAAGAAAATACATAGTAATCTATTATTCTGAAAAAGTTAAAAATGCCATGATTTAATTAATATTTCATTGAGAATTATAAATTTATAGAGCATTAACATTATTAGAACAATACTAAATATAATAATATTCACTTATCAAAATATAGAATAAACCATGAATATGTATGTTTTCTACGATGAAGGAAAATCCTTCAAGACAGGTAGTATAATCTCTGAAACAGAGAATAACATTCAAATAATCTCGGAGCACGGCAAACACATAAAAATTAAACAAGTGAATTGTTTATTTAAATTTGATACTCCTGATCCACTTGCTCTAATGACAGAAGCTAAAAATCTAACAAAAGAACTAGATGCAGAATTTCTATGGGAATGTTCTCCTAAAAACAACTTTAAAGCTATAGACTTAGCAGAAGAATATTTTGGACACAGACCAACAAATATAGAATATGTTAGCGTTTTGATTTTATTACATAACTCACCTATATATTTTCACAAGAAAGGTACTGGGCAATATATATCAGCTACAGAATATGCAATATCTTCTGCTTTAATCGGCATAGAGAAAAAAAAATTAATAGAGCAAGAACAAGAACATCTGAAAACCCAAATGTTGAATGGCATTCTACCTAAAACTATACATGAAAATGCAGAATTATTAGTAACAAGTCCAGATAAACAATCAATTCAATGGAAAGCATTAAATTCAGCATGTATGGAATTGCAAAAATCTCCTGAGCAACTTCTTCTGTCATTAAAAACATGGCCTAACCGATTAATACTATTGAAAAAAAAATTCATCTCAGCAAATTTTCCAAACGGATTAGATTTCCCTAAGGCTTCTAATATTAAAAAAAATAGAAATCTAAATTTATCCAATAATGAAATATACTCAATAGATGACAAAAATACTATAGAGATAGATGATGGCCTATCTGTAAGAGAGCTAGAAAATGGCGAGGTAGAAGTAGGCATACATATAGCAGCTCCAGGCTTGGGGATAGAACCAGGTAGCATATATGATACGAATGCAAGATTTAGAGCATCTACTATATATATGCCTAGCGAGAAAATTCAAATGCAACCCGATGCAATATTAGATGAATTCTCTCTTGATAAAGGAAAAGAAACTCCAGCTTTATCTTTATATGTTATTTTTGATAGGGATTACAATATTATTAAATCTAGCTCCTGTATAGAACTTGTAAAATTAAAAGATAATTTGCGCACTAATCATCTTGAAGAAGAATACACAGCATCTAATTTAGACAATCCTGAGAAGGATGTAATATACTCAAACTGGATAAGACCATTATGGAAAATTGCTCAGAAGTTAAATTCCTCAAGACAAGTTAACAGAGGATTTTCAGAAAACAATTCTTACGTAGATTTTTCCATTTATCTAGAAGGAGACACTAATAACCCTGACACCATAGTGCAGATAGAAAAAAGAAGAAGAGATTCTCCTATAAATTTAGTAGTCTCAGAATTCATGATTCTTGCAAACTGCTTATGGGGGGGGCTACTAAAAAAATATCATATTCCTGGAATATATAGATCCCAACAACCGATGAGTAGAGTAAAAGTTGGAACTATACCTCTACCGCACTCTGGGATAGGAGTACCACAATACATATGGAGCACTTCTCCACTACGAAGGTATGTAGATCTTGTTAATCAATGGCAATTAATATCTATAGTTGAAAATGAAATAGCTGCGCCTCTATTTTCCCCATTTAGAAATAGAGGAAATGAGCTTCTGACTATAATACAAGAATTTGAACTCCGATATTCCGTTATATCAAATTTTCAAAATGAAATAGAGAATTACTGGTACATAAAATGGCTAATACAAAATGGGATAAAAAAAACCATAGCACACGTAATCAAGGACAATTTGATAAAATTAATCGAAGTCCCACTATTTGCAAATATAAGTGACATGCCAAAAAACCCAAGAGGAACAGCTATGGAAGTAGAAATCACTGACATTGATGAATTAAATTGCAAGCTAACCTGTAAATATATACAGCGATCTGAATCTATCTAAAAATAGGTAAAATTATAATAACCCTATTATAGAATAATCTTTAATATTTATAGGAAATATTTTAATGAAAAAATATGCAGTAGTTGGAAATCCTGTTGCTCATAGTCGATCACCAGAAATACATATGATGTTTGCAAAACAAACTGGTATTTTAATATCTTACGATAAAATTATTTCATCAGAAGAAAAATTTAATAAAACCGTTAGGAGTTTCTTTGATGAAAATGGATACGGATTAAACATCACAGTCCCTTTCAAGATGAAAGCATTTTCAATAATAGATGATAATTTAATATCAGAAAGAGCTAAAATAGCTAAAGCCATTAACACAATCTGGATAAAAGATGGGCTCCTACATGGCTGCAATACTGATGGTGTAGGACTATTAAGAGATCTAACTAGATTGGATTTTAATTTTAAAAATGCCAGGATATTAATTGTAGGGGCAGGAGGAGCTGCTAGAGGAGCACTTCAAGCCCTATTAAATACTTCTTGCTCTGAAATCCATATTGCAAATAGAACAGTTATTAACGCACAAAATTTAGTAGAGGAATGTAGGAATAATGATGACAAAATAATTGGTCATGGATCACTTGCAGATTCAAATAAAAATGGACCTTGGGACCTTGTTATAAATACTACAACAAGCAGCCTGTCTAATCTAGCACCAACTCTTCCTGGAAACTTATATTGTAAGGACAATTCCCTTGCATATGATATGATGTACAGTAAAGATGAAACACCTTTTATGCGCCAAGCTAGATTAGATGGAGCTACAAATTACTCAGATGGATTAGGCATGTTAGTAGAACAAGCAGCTGAGAGTTTTTTTATTTGGCACAATTCAAGACCAAATACTATAACCGTAATAGATAATATAAGAAAATTAATGTCTAAATAACAATTAACACTAACACATTACTGATTTTAACATTACAATTAAGAGTTGAATGTTTACTATTAATAGTTATCTAGCTAAAAATACATATAGATCATGTCTCATTGTCTTGTTGTCTCTTCTGAGTTTATTTACTATTTTTTCATTAATAGAAACTATAGAGGATATAGATTCTATTACTATTAGTATATTTTACTTTCAAATCCTGAGCGCTCCTGGACGTTTATATGATCTAATACCCATCAGTATTTTAATAGGTACTGTATTATCTATAAATTGGCTATCGATAAATAATGAATGGCTAATACTTAATATGTCAGGCATAAGCAATATTAAGCTTATTTCTACCCTGTGGTTAATAAATATTCCAATAGTAATATTCTCTTTATTTCTTTCTGAATATATAGTACCAGTTGCTGAAATGAAGAATCTGAATAATCAAGTAGCAAATAAGAAAAAACAAAATAATAATCAATTTATAAGTGGATACTGGATAAATGAAAACATAAATTCTAAAAACACAATAATTAATATAAATGATATGAAGGCCAATGGAGAAATTGAAAAAATTACATTATATGAATTTGGACAAAACAGAAAACTTGCCAAAATATATTTTGCTGATCATGGTAAATTTATAAAAAAACAAATGATACTAAAAAATGTAATAGTAAAAACTCTAAACAATCCTCTTTGCGAGACTTTAATAGACAATCATCAAAAAAAATATATAGACACAATATTTTTTGAAAACATACGTTACGATACAAATATAAATAAAGAATTTCTACTTGCCAGCAAATTACCAATAGACAGGGTACCACTGTCTACCCTATTTAAATATAAAAAAAGCAACATTGCCTCCTATATACAAGAAGTAGAATTATATAATAAACTGTTGTATATATTGTCCTTATTTTTAATGATATCTATAGCTACAAATATCATTAAAAATAATCATATTAAAAATGGCAATAGAATAATCGAAACATTAGTAATTGGTATTATCTTATTCATAATAATTAAACTATGTCCTATAATTGGCTCATTCTATAATTTATCTATAATCTCAACAACTTTAATTCCTGGTGTAGCTATTACAATATTATCAATTTGCAACATTATCCAGCGAGAAAATATAGAATGATAGAATATGATGAAACTATTAAAAAAGAAATTTGGGCAATTGGAGATGTACAAGGTTGTTGCGATCAACTACAAGAGCTATTATCGCACAATATATTTTCAGACAATAAAAATATAGAATTATGGTTTGCCGGAGACATGATAAATCGTGGCCCAAAATCACTAAAGACCATAGAATATATAATGAGTTCAAATAAAAGAAATATTTGTGTTCTTGGAAACCATGATCTACACTTGCTAGCCACATTTGCTGGGCTAAGAAAAACATCTAGATCTGATACACTAGAAGAAATATTAAATTCCCCTAATATATTAGACATTATAAATTGGTTGAGATTTCGCCCGCTTGCTCATTTTGATAATGGCAATCTAATGGTACATGCTGGCGTAATGGCGCAGTGGGACATAAAAAAAACATTATCTCTAGCATCTGAAATACAAGATTTGCTGCGTGATAAAAACTGGCAAAATAATATTAAAAAAATATTCGGCAATACATCATTAGTTTGGCATGATGAATTAAAAAATAATAAAAGACTTAGAACAATTACAAATGCATTGACTAGAATTAGACTATGCACTATAAAAGGCAAGATGATTTTTTCTATTAAAGATCCTAAACTCATAGAATCAGATAACAATATAGTTCCTTGGTTTAGACTTCCTGATAGAAAAACAAAAGACATCACAATAATCTTTGGTCATTGGTCCTCACTGGGTTTATTTATAGAAGAAAATCTGATGTGTCTAGATACTGGATGCGTATGGGGGAAAAGCTTAACAGCAGTTAGGCTTAATGATCGCAAAATTATAAGTGTTAATTGCAGTAATAAAATATAAATTAATGACAGCAATAGTGATATTTAAAACTATCAAAGTAATTCTGTAATATTACAGCAGCCGCTACTGCATCTTCGATGGCATTATTTTTTGATAATAAACTCTGAGCTTCGATGCTAGAATATCTCTCATCTACAAAATCTACCTTTATGTTGAACCTCCCATTGACCTGATTAGCAAAACGACGACATCTAAATGTCATTTCTTGCTCAGAACCATCTTTATTTAAAGGTAGTCCTATTATGACATGATCAACACCCCACTCTTTTAACAAAAAATCTATCCTTTCAAAACGAATAGAGTTCTTTTCAGACTGAATAATCTCAAGAGGACGAGCCTTTAATGTTAAAGTATTACCTAATGCTACTCCAATTTTTTTTATGCCAAAATCAAAGGCTAACAATACCTCCTCAGTCATAACAAGCATAATCCACAAGACTTGTCAAGTTATTAATTCCTAATAACCCTAAAGCAGCCCTATACCTATCCTTAGGAGGCAAATCAAAAATAATGCTAGACTCAGCTGGGACACTTATCCAATCATTATGATATATCTCATCCTCCAGCTGTCCTGCTGACCACCCAGAATACCCCAAAGAAATCAGTAAGCGATTTGGTCCTCTGCCATCAGCCACATCCTGCAATATGTCTCTAGACGTCGTTAAAGCCAATTCTCCTAGTTTTATAGTAGAACCATAATTGCTATTATATGGGTGCAAAATAAAACCGCAATCAGATTGCACAGATCCTCCAAAAAAGACCATCTTGTCCTTAATTGTAGATATCTCAAGACTTAGGTTGATTCTTTCAAATAAATTACCTAATGTAAATTCAGTTGGTTTATTAATAACCAGACCCAAAGCCCCCTTTGAGTTATGCTCACAAATATAAATCACAGATCCTGATAATCTATTATCTAAATCGCAGGATGTAGATATTAAAAAATGATTTACCAGATTAATTGAAGTACTATCTTTATGTATCATATAATTCCCACGATCAAAAATATAAAAATATTATTAAAAATATCTATAATCTATAAATAATCCCTAGATGAAATATATTAAAGATAATTATGGAAATTTTCATTATTAAGTGCATTTAAATAAATTATAGAGATAGTAGTAATATTATAAATAATGTTTTCATTAGTTAAAAACTATATATATCTAAAATAGTAAAAATATTCTATGATATCATGTCAAATGTTTTTTGAGTACATAAGAAAAAATATAACAATAGCTAAATAATTTATTAAAAAACGCAAAAACAAAGTTTCATTAAATAAAACAAAGCAATTTGCATTATAAAAATTAATAAGCTTATAATGTAGCAGTTGTCGTTTGCCATAAAAAACAAAAATGGCATGATAAGCCCTTTGTAAGGTTATTTATTAGAATATGTTAATATTCCCTTACAAAGTTGTTACATCATAGTTTCACAGTAAAATATTAATACCATGATTTCTAATACAGATCTCTTTGAACGAGCACAACAATTTATACCTGGTGGAGTTAACTCTCCTGTTAGAGCATTCTTATCTGTTGGCGGTTGTCCTCGTTTCATCAAAAAAGCATATGGCCCTTATATTTGGGATGCTGAAGGAAAACAATATATAGATTATGTCGGATCATGGGGTCCGGCAATTTTAGGGCACTCTAATCCTGAAGTTATAAATTCCGTTATAGAGGCCGTTAAGAATGGATTATCATTTGGAGCCCCGACTGAAGGAGAAACTGAACTAGCAAAACTTATAATTTCAAGAATACCTTCAATAGAACAAATACGTTTAGTTAGCTCAGGGACTGAAGCAACTATGACTGCAATACGTCTAGCTAGAGGCTTTACTAATAAGACTAAAATAATCAAATTTGAAGGATGCTATCATGGACACTCTGATAGTTTACTAGTAAAAGCAGGATCTGGACTTCTAACTCTAGGGCAACCAACATCTTCTGGAGTGCCAACTAGCTTTATAAAAGACACTATAGTACTAGAATTTAACAATATAGAATCAGTAGAGAAGGCATTTGAACAACATGGTAAAAATATTGCTTGCATTATAGTGGAGCCGATTGCAGGCAATATGAATTTAGTAAAACCCAAAGAAGGTTTTTTAAAATTTTTGCGTAATATTTGCACTCAAAACAATTCTCTACTAATATTTGATGAGGTCATGACTGGATTTAGAGTCGGACTGAGATCTGCTCAAGGTTTATTTGGCATATCACCAGATATAACAACACTAGCCAAAATAATTGGTGGCGGATTACCTGTTGGGGCTATAGGGGCTAGGAAAAATATAATGGAACATCTAGCTCCACAAGGTGGAGTATATCAAGCTGGCACACTATCAGGAAACCCTATTGCAGTTGCAGCAGGAATTGCTACTCTGAAACAATTAGGTAAGCCAGATTTTTATGAAAACCTAGCTAAAAATACAAATCTATTGACATCAGAACTTCAAAGAGTGGGAAGAAAGGCTGGATTCCAGTTTTCCTCGGATTTTGTAGGAGGAATGTTTGGTATATATTTCAATAATATGGTGCCAACATCTTTCATAGAAGCATCGAGTTGCAACTCAGAATTATTCAAATGTTTTTTCCATGAGATGCTTGATCAAGGTGTTTATCTAGCTCCATCATCTTTTGAGGCTGGCTTTTTATCATCCACACATGATGAGAATGTTATTCAGAAAACCATAGATATAGCAGAGAAAGTATTTAGAAAGCTAGAAAAACAAACATAGCGCAATAGAAATTTTATTTTTTATTGATTAGAAAAATATTTAAAGGTTAATTTTAAGAGCGAAAATCAAGCTGGGATAGTTCTAATGCCTAGCTTGATTGAGGCGCTCAATGTAATTACTTAAGTTTATATTTCCAGATTATCTATTAGACGAACATTTCCTATAAAAGCAGCCCCCAATATCACTAATGGAACGTTGATTTGATTATCTAAATCATCCTGACTCGGCAGGGAGAGATCTAATTGCTTGCGCACAGTTATATAATTAACAAACCACTTATTCTCTTCTAGCTTTCTAGTAGCCTCAAGCTCTAAGGCTACTAGATCCTTAATCGATAAATTACTATTATCTAAGATTTTCTGCCTCATACAGTTTAGAACTGTATATAACATAGGCGCAAGTGAGATTTGATCCTCGTTTAAATATTTATTCCTAGAAGAAAACGCAAGACCTCTTTTTTCTCTTACTATTTCATGACCTATGATATTAGTTGAAAGCAAAAATTGCTTACACATACTCCTAACAATTATCAGTTGCTGATAGTCCTTTTTACCAAGAACTACAGTATCAGGTCTTATAAGAGAAAACAACTTCATAAGTACTGTACAAACCCCTGAAAAAAAACCTTTTCTCACTTCCCCTTCAAGAATATTGCCTAATTCATTAGGGGGATTTACATAAAAATTTTGGGGTTCTGGATAAATCTCTCTCTCATCAGGAATGAATAATAAATCAGTTTTAGCATGATTTGCTAAAATGTTAATATCATTCTCTATGGAACGGGGATATTTGTCAAAATCCTCATTAGGACCAAACTGCAATCTATTAACAAAAATACTTACAACAACAAAATTCTTTGTTCCTTTAGCTAAATCAACTAACTCTAAATGACCTCTGTGAAGACTTCCCATCGTGGGAACGAAAGAGATTTTCGCATTCAACATGCTTAAAAATTTATGTAAATCAGATACTGAATATATTATCTTCATAATTAAACAATAAAATTATTAATCTGCTTGATAAACATATGGTTTTTGAGATACTCTAGATAATTCAAAATCTTTTATAAGATCTGTTTCAATCCTTTTATCCCATAATATAAGCCTTCCATCGACCTGTTGCTCCCTTAATGAAGGATGAGTCTTGTTATATTCTCTTATAAAAATAGTAATATCAGACTCATAACTATTTGACATATTAACATCTCCTATTGAAAAGCATTTAATTAATAAGATACTATATCTTCATTAAAAACAGAGGATAAATAAATATGCTATCAATTAATAACTGTATAAAAACATTGCCTTCATACTTTAAAATCAAAAAATTCTATTTAAAAACATTAATGGCAATTCCATTAGAATCTCTTTGTAGCTAGAACAAGGGTAATTTAAGATAGACTTTTGGGCTTCTTTCGCCTCGCATTCAGCTAATTTAGAAGTATATTGTAAAGCATCTGTATCCTTCACAATATCTATTATATCTACGAGATTAGCATCACCAATAAGCACCGCATCACGTAAAATATTTCGTTGTTTTTCAGAACAAACAGCCATAGCTCTTATTAATGGTAGTGTTAATTTTCCTTCACGCAAATCATCACCTATATTTTTACCTAAAGTATCCACATCCCCAAAATAATCCAATATGTCATCAATTAACTGAAAAGACGTGCCTATATGTCTGCCATAAGCAATTGCAGAATTCTCCTGTTCTAGATCAGCATTCGCAATAATAGCCCCAACATGTGCTGATGCTTCAAATAACTTGGCTGTTTTAAAACGCACAACTTGCATATAACTTTCAAAAGAAGCATCTGGGTCCCTAATATTCATTAACTGTAAAACCTCCCCTTCAGCTATTACAGTAGTGGTTTTTGATAGTATATCCATAATCCTTAAAGAATCAGTTGAAACCATCATTTCAAAAGATTTAGAATACAAATAATCACCAACTAAAACACTAGCCGCATTTCCAAAAATTGAATTTGCTGAGCTCAAGCCACGACGCAATTCTGACTCATCAACAACATCGTCATGCAATAAAGTAGCAGTATGAATAAATTCTATTATCGCTGCTAGCAAATGATGTTTATTACCTTTATAACCTAAAGATAATGCTATAACTAACACCATGGACGGTCGTATGCGTTTACCTCCAGAGTTAATTATATAGTCCCCTATGGCTCGCACTAAAGCCACCTCAGAGTTCAACTGCTCACGTATGATTTTATCAACCTCTTTTAAATCATCGCTAATTGATTTCATAAAAATAACTTTATCCAAAATTTACCAAAACACAAAATAGTAAGATAATAAAATTTATACTGTAAAATAGATTTCATGCTAAGTATTCTTCACAACAAAACCTTACGAGATATTTTTGTTGTTTATAGTTTAATTTATATTAATAAAAATACAATAGTTGGTTTATGGATTATTTTTGACTTTTTATCATTGTAATAATAGAATGATCGGTATAGCACAAAATGCATAAAATGTATATATGTGCTATTCTGTTTCTGTATTTCCAAATCCTCCTTGAACATAATAAGCAATTGATATCATGTAAAGAATGATTTGAATGAGAAATAGTACAAATAATATAGAGATTTAGTTATATCATTGAGGAATATCCTATGTACGCGGTCATAAAAACTGGTGGTAAACAATATAAGGTTACCACTGGTCAAAAACTTAAAATAGAACAGATACCAGCTGACATTGGACAAGAAATCATCCTAGACTGTGTTTTAATGATAAAGTCTGAAGAAAGAGTGATTATTGGCCAACCCACAGTTTATGGAGCAAGTGTAAAAACTACTATTCTGAATCATGGGAAGCATGATAAGGTCAAAATATTCAAAATTAGACGCAGAAAACATTACCAGAAGCACCAAGGTCATAGGCAAAGATATACAGAAATATTTATTAAAGATATTAATTTCAATGACTCTATCTAAATATAAAGGAACTAAGTAATATGGCACATAAAAAAGGTGGCGGGTCGACTAGAAATGGCCGAGATTCCGAATCAAAACGTTTAGGAGTCAAAGCATTTGGAGATCAATACATAACAGCTGGTTCTATAATAGTTAGACAAAGAGGAACCCGCTTTCATGCCGGACTAAATGTTGGGATTGGTAAAGATCATACATTATTCGCACTTAAGGAAGGTAAAATACAATTTTCTGTTAAAGGTGCGCTAAAAAAACAAATGGTATCTGTTATCAGCTCTAAATAAATCATTGACATAATAAGACTCATATCAACAGATGAATCTGATTATGTCACTCTATATGAAAAACTAATATGAAGTTTATTGATGAAGCTACTATTGAAGTGATATCTGGCAATGGCGGAAATGGTGTAGCTAGCTTTAGAAGAGAAAAATTCATACCTAAGGGAGGACCTGATGGTGGTGATGGCGGGCGTGGTGGGTCCATATATGCAATTGCTGACAATAATATTAACACACTAATAGACTTCCGTTATTCACGAATTCATAGAGCTAAAAACGGGCAAAATGGTAGAGGATCAGATAGATATGGAGCATCTGCGGATGATATATTTTTAAAAATGCCAGTAGGCACAATAATTAAAGATATAGATACAGGCTACATCATTGCTGATTTAAGAGCAAATGGACAAATAGAACTGTTAGCAGCGGGAGGACTTGGAGGTCTGGGAAACTTACACTTTAAATCTAGTATAAATAGGACTCCTCGTCAGTTTACCATCGGATCAAAAGGTGAGTGTAGAAGAATTAACTTGGAATTAAGATTATTCGCAGATATAGGTCTTCTTGGGATGCCTAATTCTGGAAAATCTACACTTATATCAAAAATATCAAATGCTAAGCCAAAAATAGCCGATTATCCTTTTACAACATTACATCCTAATCTAGGACTAGTTAGAACATCAGTTAACAAGAGCTTTGTTGTTGCTGATATACCCGGGCTAGTATCAGGAGCAGCTAAAGGAGTTGGTCTTGGTCATATTTTTTTAAGACATTTGAAAAGAACTAGGATATTACTGCATATTGTAGATATTGCGGCTTATAATGAATCATCTATTGATAAGATCATAGATGATATTAATATGATTACAGAGGAACTAACTCAGTATGATTCGGAATTATTGCTAAAATCTCGTTGGCTGGTATTAAACAAAATAGATATTGCTCAAAATATTAATGAGTCTAAAGAAATTATACGTAAAAAACTAAGATGGAATGAACCGATTTTCACAATATCAGCCATGAAAAAATTAGGAATAGCAGAACTAGTACAAGAGCTACAAGTATATATAGATAGACATAGAAGTATAGATCTATAAGCAATAATTCTCATCCAGAACTATACTTATGGCTTCTCTCAATTGAAAATCATTTAAACCCTCTAATTCAAATTTCGCATCAATTGTATTACTGCAAATATATCTATCATCAAAAAGTTCTTTATAATCTTCATAATTTGTTTTGTTATCATTTTTAATATGATTATATAAGTCAGATTCCCTGAGAATTTGAGCTGAAACTAAATTATCACTATGTGCATTACTTATTATATAGTCAGGAATTATTCCTGTTGCCTGTATAGATCTCCCTGATGGAGTAAAATATAAAGAAGTTGTCAATTTAACAGCAGAAGATTCATCCAAAGGAATTATTGTCTGAACAGAACCTTTACCAAAAGTTTTATTTCCCAAGATTTTTGCCCTAGAATGATCCTGCATAGCCCCGGCTACAATCTCTGACGCAGAGGCAGACACAGAATTAACTAGAACCACCATTTTTATATTCTTAAACCAAGTAGGCAAGAGCTTTAAATCATCTGAACCATCTATGGAATATTCCTCTGGAATAGAAAAATATTTACGATCATGTTCAATACTTCGACCAACAGTAGAAACCACTAAAGAACCCTTAGGCAAAAAGGCTCCTGAAATACCTATAGCACTGCTTAATAACCCACCAGGATTATTTCTAAGGTCTAAAATTATTCCATACAACTGTGTATCATTATCAACAATATTTTGTAAGCTTCTAACCATATCACTAAGTGTATTTTCCTGAAACTGTGTGATTCCGATATATAAGATGTTTTCATTGGTTAATTTACAATTAACACTATTAATTTTCATGGTATCTCGAATAACTTCTAAGGTTATATGATCATCACCTCTTAATATGGTAAGAGTAACCGATGATTTTGGCTCTCCTCTTGTCATATTTATAACCTTGGAAAGCGATATTCCTCGAGTCAGAATATCGTTTATTTTAACAATATAATCCCCAGAAATAATACCCGCATCTGCAGCTGGAGTAGACTTTAAAGTAGAAACAACTCTTATTCCCTTGTTATCTTCTATGCTAACTTCCATACCCAACCCACCAAATTCTCCATGTATCACTGCTTTTATATCGTTGTAATCTTCAGCATCTAAGTACGAGGAATGAGGGTCAAGTCTAGACAGCATACCTGATATTGCATTGTTAACTATGCTATCACTATCAACTTCTTTTACGTAATTTTCTTTAACTATAGTAAAAACTCTAATAATTTTCTTTAATTCTTTTAAAGATATAGAAGAATTATTATTTATAAAAAAGCTATTTCTGGTATTCAAGATAATAATAAAAGCAGAGCAACTAAGAAAAAAAATTACATAGCAAAGTTTTCTATACATTATAAGTAATTCATTATTAATTAAATAGAGAGAATTAACTACCAGAAACAATAGAAATATACAAAATGATAGGACATTTTTATTTTTTACCCTGTTCTGCGATAGCAGAGACAGCAATATCAATCTCACTAGGGTTTCCTAGATAATGATATCCTGTAAAATTAAATTTGCAATCTAGTTCACATAACATGGGCTGACCTGTTGGTATATTTAAATTCATTATATCTTGATCTGATATATTACCCATATACTTTATTAAAGCTCTGAGACTATTGCCATGCGCAACTATCAATACATTTTTTCCTTCTCTTACAACGGGTAGAATATGATCATTCCAAAATGGTACTACCCTATTAACCGTATCTCTTAAACACTCACTAGAAGGTAGTAGATTAGTTGCAATATTCTTATATCTTAAATCAAAACGTGGGTGTCTTTCATCATCAATTGATAATGGCTCCGGAGCTATGTCATACGATCTTCGCCAAATTAATACCTTATCCTCTCCAAATTTAGCAGCAGTTTTAGATTTATTAAGACCTTGCAATTCGCCATAATGACGCTCATTTAAGCGCCAACTTAAACTAGTTGGCGTATACATAATACCCATAGTATCAAGAACAATCCAAAGAGTACCTATAGCACGTCTCAACATAGAGGAATATGACACATCAAATTCATAACCTTCTTTTTTTAATAGCTGTCCTGCACAAACTGCTTGATTCTTTCCAGCTTCTGTGAGATCAGCATCTGCCCAACCAGTAAAACGATTTTCAGCATTCCAAACACTCTCGCCATGACGCATCAAAACTAATTTATACATATTGATATACTCACATAAACATTAAAATATCGTTTCTTATTTTTTTATTTAACGTAATATATTATCTAATATACATTAAACATTAATACCTAACTCTAAACAAATCATAAATATCAGGAAACAAAGTGGACCTAATAAACTTTTTTATTAAAGATAACAACATTCTATTCTTACTAATTGCTATAACTTCAGCTATTATATTAGTAGCGCCTCACTTTAGAAAAAACATTAGCAGCATTGATCTCAACGAAGCTATAAAATTAGTTAATAAAAACGGAGCTATATTAGCAGACATAAGATCAACTAATGACTTTAAAGAAAAACATATACCACAATCATGCAACACTAATTCAAACGATCTCAAATCTGACAGTAAATTCTCAAACAAACTCATAATCCTTATTTGTAAAGATGGTACAGATTCTTTAAAAATAGCTTCAGAAATGAAGAATTATGGTCTAAATAACATTTTATTTCTAATTGGCGGTATAGATGAATGGATAAATAATGAACTGCCAATAATAAAAAAATAGATTTTATAATAAAATTATACAATATAAGAATACTATCAGAATCTAAATCAAATAATCTTAAAAAGAAATAACATCATGAAAAATGATAACTATAATAATACACAAAATCAACAAGGTAACATGCAAAGATTTAATATACAACGCATATACCTAAAAGATCTATCTATAGAAATTCCTAATGCCCCAGATATTTTTCTTGATATGGATAAATATAAAGTAGATGTTAATATTAAAGTAGGAGGGAAAAAAATTGCAGATAATATTTTTGAATCTGATATAACACTTACAGTTAATGCTCTAATATTAGAAAAAATACTTTATATTATAGAAATAACTCAATCAGGTATTTTTGAATTTATAAATATAGATAAACCAACTATAGATAAGATGCTAAGTGTAACATGCTACACAATAATATATCCTTATCTAAGAACAAACTTGGCTGATATTCTATCTAGAATGTCAATGCCAACGTTTCATTTAGAAGAAGTTAATTTTCAAGCACTATACGAGCAATATACAAATGATTAATGATCAAAAATACTTGAGGCTTGATAATAAGTATAAAAATAACCAAGAAAAATACACTTACGGTAAAAAAACAAATGTTCTTATATTAGGAGCTGGCAGTTGGGGGACAGCACTAGCTATAACATCATCTAATAAAAACAATACTTGTATATGGTCTAGAAACACTGAACAAACAAATAACATGATATTACATAGAGAGAACAAAGCTTATCTGCCTGGCATAAAATTTAAGCCTGATCTAGCTATTACAAACGATATAGATCATGCGATAAAATTTATACTGTCAAATGATGCTCAACCGTTGATTATAATTGGAGTGCCTGTATCTGGCGTTTCTGAAATCTGCTCACTACTATCTAAATATTCAGATTGCATATCATTTGAAGAAATACCAGTAATATGGACGTGCAAAGGACTTGAAACTAATACTTCTAATTTGATACATGAAATAATACAAAGGGATCTAGTATCATCAAAATTTACACACGGCATATTATCAGGCCCTTCATTTGCTAGTGAGGTTGCATTAGACTTACCAACAGCACTAACAGTTGCTAGTAATTCTAATAATTTATGCAAAATAACAATAGATGCTCTACATAATAATAAATTGCGAATATATAGCAGTGAAGATGTTATCGGCGTAGAAGTTGGAGGAGCATTAAAGAATATTATGTCTATAGCTTGCGGAATATCTGATGGACTAGATCTGGGTAATAATGCAAGAGCAGCTCTCATTACCAGGGGGTTGATTGAAACTAAACGTTTTGGACTAGCACTGGGAGCCGCTAATGATACTTTCTACGGCTTATCAGGCCTAGGAGATCTAGTACTAACATCTACAAGTAACTTATCAAGAAATCGCAATATAGGAATAAAAATAGGAAATGGGCTTTCTATAAAAGAAATATTAGGCTTAAAAATCACAGCAGAAGGAGTCAGATGCGCATTATCAGTTAGAACAAGAGCTAGAAATATGAATATAGTTTTGCCAATAACTGAGGCTGTTTGCTCAATATTATTTGAGCAAACAAATCCAATCGATGCAGTAAATATGCTTTTAAGTAGAGAGGCTTGTCATGAATGATCATATTATAAAATCAAACTAGTTTAGATAAATTAAAATTATTTTGCCTCCAAGCCTCATAAACTGTAACAGCAATAGCATTCGATAAATTCAAGCTCCTTTGATTAGCTAACATAGGCAAACAAAGCCTTTGATATTCAGCAAAAATATTCATGTTTTCATCAGAGAGACCAGACGTTTCTCTCCCAAAAATGAATACATCGCCAGGAAAAAATTTTATTTCTGAGAAAATATTACTAGATTTTGTTGTGAGCACAAAACACCTATTTATAGGAGTCCCAATAAAATCTATCGCTTCTATTAAGCTGTCATGTGTACAAATTGGTTGCCATTCATGATAATCTAGACCTGCTCTTTTTAATTTTGCATCATCAAGATCAAATGACATTGGCTTTACAATATGTAAAAAACTTCCTGTGTTTGCGCATAAACGAATAGCGTTTCCAGTATTTGATGGTATCTCTGGGCAAACTAAAATAACATTAAACATATAACTCCATGCAATATATAATTATGATTGTTTAAATAAAACATTACACATTTGCAAAAATATTCAATATATTAATTTTATATACCAGGCTTATGAATATAACTAATAATAGAGCGGAACCTTCGCTACCCATCAATATATCGCATGTCTCCATACAATTCTCAAGGCGAAAAGGTCTGACTAATTCTCAGTTTTTATACAATGAAATAGCTAATCGTTTAGCAAATAATCTTAAGTATATAAAAATAAAACCAAAGAATATAGTAGATTCAGGCTGTGGGATCGGTAATAACATACCTGTATTACAATCCATATATAAAAATTTTAATTATATTGGAATTGATAGATCTTTCCCATTATTATCTATAGGCTATAAAAAATGGGGACAACAAGGAATACTAAATAAAATAAAAAACCTACTAACTAACAAATCAATACCCAGATTTATACAATCTGATATGAGTAAGTCTGGTCTAAAACCAAAATCTGTTGATATAGTTTGGTCAAATCTGGCATTACACTGGCACAATAAACCAAAAGATGTTCTTAATGACTGGTATAGAATACTTACTGACAATGGATTAGTAATATTCTCATACTTTGGGCCTGATACAATAAAAGAAGTACGATTAGCCGTAACTGATGCTAACATAAAAACAGGTATGATGAGTTTTATCGACATGCATGATATTGGAGACATGCTAATGCACAGTGGATTTGAAAATCCAGTTATGCAAAAGGATACGATTACATTGACTTATAAAACCCCATTACAACTTCTAAAAGACGTGCACTATATAGGTGGCAATGCCAATACAAACCGCAAGAAAAGCTTTACAAGCAAAGAGTGGCTAAATAACTTGTGTGAGTCATTAGAGAAACAACGCAACGGCTCTTCCATTAACTTAACTATTGAAATAATATACGGTCATGCATGGCGAAAGACTAATCATAACAACAGCAATGAGAAAATAATAAAACTAGATTTATAAGAAATTACATTACAATTATAAAATTTCTTGTTATTTAGCATCATTATTTCTTCTTCTATTTGTAGAAGTAATGCCTAGTTGCTTTAACTTGCGGTAAAGATGTGTGCGCTCTAACCCTGTCCTCTCAGAAACACGAGTCATACTATAACCATCACGCATAAGATGATATTCAAAATAAACACGCTCAAAAGCATCCCGAGCATCACGTAATGGCTGATCTAAAGAAACATTACCGAGCTTGCAACTACCATTTTGATCAATTGGAACTAAACAAGTGTCAGACCAGCTTGATTCTTCGTTAGGATTTATAACTTCTTTTGTAACAGAACGTGGTGCTTTAAAACTTGAAGATTGCAATGTTCTATTTCTCAATAAACCGGAAGCAACAGTTTTTAGTAATTTTTGCAGAGAAATAGGCTTCTCTAGGAAATCCATTGCACCTATACGTGTAGCTTCCACAGCAATATCAATACTTGCATGACCACTCATCATTATGACAGGCATAGTTAGCAAACCTTGTGAAATCCACTCCTTTAGTAAACTTACCCCATCAGTATCAGGCATCCAAATATCTAATAAAACAAGATCAGGTCGTAAACGTAAACGAATTTCCCTAGCTTGCGCTGCATTCTCTGCCTGTTCAACTGTATGCCCCTCATCATATAATATTTCAGATAAGAGCTCACGTATACCTACTTCATCATCTACTACTAAGATTTTGGCCATAAATATCCACCCATTAGATAGCCAATACCTTAACTACAAAAAAAACACCCATTCTATGATATCTCCTTTAAAAAATTTACAAACAAATATGTATTTATACACTAATCATCAAATCATAATTATTAACAATATAAATTAACAGAACAAACAACACTGATGCATCATTATAATCAATAAAACAAATACCACTTCAAACTAGAAAATAACTTTACGAGAATACATTATGACATATCATTAAACTAGTAGATACTCGTATATATCACAAAATTTATTGCTATTTGCATAAGATATATTTAGATACAGACATTCTACTATCATTTAAACTATATAACACTATCAAAAAAAATTATAGACTATGACTAATTCATGATGCCGTTTGATAAAAGGAAATTATGGACAGAAATCATCTAAATAGCGCAATAAAGAGAACAATATTACAAAACATAATTATATATCTTTTATTTGATTTTATGATCTAAATAATTTCATATGAGCAACATCTCTTAAATTAATAGACTACCTGCTAACACTTTTTCTCAAATAAAGCAAAAAAAAAGCCATCGTGAGAAATACAATCTCCATTATCGCTAGTCACGGGAAGAATCTGGGCTGGAGAATCAATAAAAATAGCATCGTTATGTCTATCTAAGAAAGATAAAGCCTGACCAATGCATTCCTCATAAAAAATAGAACATGTCACATACAATAACCTCCCCCCAGGAGCCACAGTATTCCATAAAGCATCTATAATCTTTATCTGTTTCAGTACAAATTTTCTTATGTCTGATTCTTTTCTTAACCATCTAATATCAGGATGCTTTCTAACTATGCCTGAAGCGGAACATGGCACATCAGCCAGAACAGCATCAAACAACTGGCCATCCCACCATTTATCCAGATCTACGGCATCAGCAAGCATAAGTCTAACATTATCTGAATATAATCTTAATCTTTCTAAATTTTGCTTCATCCTATTCAATCTTATTTCATCACAATCTAGCGCTAAAAGATTTATATTCGCCAGTTCTAGCAAATGGGAAGCCTTGCCACCTGGTGCAGAACATGCGTCCAAAACACTCATACCATTCTCAACTCCCAATATATGACCAGCTAGTTGAGCGCCAGCATCCTGTATACACCACCATCCTTCTGAAAATCCTACTAGCTCATCTATTTTTGATTGCTTTTTATTTTGCAAAATAATTCCAGAATCACCAAAACCACAACAATCAACACCATTGTCTAAGAATATACCCAACATACTATCCCTATCTATTTGCCTAGAATTAACTCTTATTGCTAAAGGGGCTGGACTATCAGCTGAAGATAGTATTACCTTCCATGAATCACAATAAGCACGACGCAAATTATTTATCCACCAATATTGATAATTCCAACATGCCTCAAGATCATCGGCTACTAAATTCTCCAATAAAAACCTCTTTCTCAGGAAACTCCTTAATCCAGCATTTAATAATGACTTGTAGGGTCTTAGTAATGGCATATCATTTACAGCATTAACTGCTTCATTTACTACAACAAACTCTTTATATATTGGAATAGACTTTAAACATTTTTGGCTTTTTTCAAGATTAGAAAATCTCAATAAAGTTAGTGATAATAGCCATAGAGATTCAAATAACTTATTTGGATATCTTTTTATCAGACATTTTCCAACAGCACCAGCCCATCCTAAATATCTCATCGAATGAAAACTTAATGATTGCACAGACGACCTAAGAGGTGTCTCCACCTTGTCTAGAAAAAATGTCAGCGATCGTCCTTGCATCACTTCCAATATAGCATATGCAGTCAGACTCATGGTATCTGACAATTTGATAGTAGAGTCACTATGCTTTACAACTTTCATGTCCATTTGAGCACATAAACCTAAATAAGCTATTTTGCAATAATATTCTTATTAAGAAAAAATCTAGATTTGTATCCATTGATAAAATCTTTAATAGAGGAACGACTTGCGCCTAATCTTTGTAATTCAAGTAAACGCAATATTCCTCTACTAGTAAAAACATTTACACCTTCATCATCAAATGACTCTATGGCTCCAGGAACACCTCTAAGATTATCATTTTTTAATGGAATAGCGTCCCATACTTTTAAAGGATCTTTAAAAGCATTTAATCTTATAATAGCTCCTGGAAATGGATTAAAAGCACGAATTTTCCTAGATAATGAAAAAGCATCATCATAAAAATCTAATAATGCCTCATTTTTTTCTATTTTCTTAGCATACGTTATATTATAAATAGATTGCAGCTCAGGAGTTATTTTTTCAATATTATCTAATACATAATTAATTGCACGAGAACCCTCTTCAGCTAATATTTTTTGCAAGTCGAGAGTTTTATAACTATCGAGAATGGGAACACTAGATCTGAATAAAATGTTCCCAGTATCTAATCCTTTATCCATTTTTATCACTGTTATACCAGTACGTTTATCTCCATATTCTATTGCCCGTTGTATCGGAGCAGCTCCTCGCCATCTTGGCAATAAACTAGCATGAACGTTCACACAACCAAATGTAGGAAGGTCAAGAACCCATTGAGGTAATATCATTCCATACGATACTACTACCATAATATCTGGTTTTATATTTTCAAGATTATTAATAAAATCTGCAGGAAGATCATCTTTTTTAAATGTATGAGGCTGAATAACATTTATATTATTTAGAATTGCTAAACGTTTTACAATACCATCTTTTTTGATTAACCCGCGACCAGATGGTCGATCTGGTTGGGTTATAACAGTATGGATATCATAACCTGAAGATATTAAGCTAAATAAATGATCATAAGCAAATTCAGAAGTGCCTGCAAATACTATACGCATATCTATACTCCACTAGACGCAGTAGAAAACGCTATCTTGGTCTTAGATTTTCTATACTTAGATCTGATTCTATTTTGCTTTAAACTTGATAAGTATTCTATAAACAATTTCCCGTTTAGATGATCAATCTCATGCTGTATGCATCTTGCCAACAATCCATTCGCACGATGCTCCGCTATATTGCCATCCTTGTCCATAGCAACATAAACAATTTCAGAGCATCTTTCAACTCTATCATATATACCAGGTATAGATAAACATCCCTCATTATCAATATACATCTCACTACTTCTCCAGATTATCTCTGGATTAATCAAAGCAATGAAATCAGAACCACCACTGCCATAAATATCAATAACGATGATGCGCTCTTGAATATTTACTTGAGTTGCTGCTAATCCAATTCCTTCTGAATTATACATAGTTTCTAGCATATCATATATAATTCCTCTTACTCTCTGATCAACTACAGGAACTGGATTCGCTATATTGCGAAGACGATTATCAGGATAATTAATTATATTAAGTAGTGCCATTTGAAATAAATATAGGATATTAAATTTACGTCACAAGAGATTTGTGATAATTTTATTTTATACGTTTTTATATTATATCAAAGTTTTATAATTCAGTTGAAATAAGACGATATGAATATGACAATCCAATAAATCTCTATGAAAAACTTTAACGTAATACTAAATGGGATAGATATGAATAAATTTGATAGTATTACAGATAGAATAAATAATGTTAAGCAACGTATTACAGACGCTTGTATTAGATCTGGTCGCAAACCAGATGATGTTAGTATACTGCCTGTTAGTAAAAATTTTGATGCTGAACATATAGAATTAATGATTAACTCAGGATTCACCTCTTTTGGGGAAAACAGGATACAGGAAATTCGTGAAAAATATAACATAATCAATAAAGATATTAAATGGGTAATGATCGGAAACCTACAAATGAATAAAGCAAAAGAAGCCATTAATTACATAGATGAATTGGAATCATTGGATAGGTTAGATCTGGCCTTAGTATTGGATAAACACCTAAAACTAGAAAAAAAATCGTTAAAAACATTAGTGCAAGTAAAAACTTCTTCAGAACCACAGAAACATGGCCTAAATCCAGAAAATCTAATAGATTTTATAGGCAAAGTCTCTGAAAATTATAAGTCTTTAGAAATTATTGGACTAATGACTATTGCAGAAAACTCAAAAGACAATAAAATTGTGAGAAATTGTTTTAATGTTCTATATAAGCTAATGAGAAAAGTAAACGAACAAAAAATATCGGGGGTAAATTTAAAAAAACTTTCCATGGGAATGAGTGATGATTTCGAGATTGCAATTGAAGAAGGCGCAACTGAGGTTAGACTTGGTTCTATTATTTTTGGAAAAAGAATTTATAAATAAAAGGATATTATCGGTATTAAAATAACATACTTCATAATTAAACGTATAGATCTAAAAAACTAAGATTAACAATATTATTACCAGAATTTATTGATATGCCTATAGATTATTTAAAACGAATCCTAACATCTAAAGTTTATGATGTAGCAATAGAAACTAAATTAGATCCAACGCCTCTTCTAAGCAAGAGAATATCCAATAACTTATTATTAAAGAGAGAAGACACACAAGCAGTTTTTAGTTTTAAACTAAGAGGCGCTTATAATAAGATGGCTAATTTATCTAAGGAATCTCTAAGCAACGGAGTGATAGCAGCATCTGCTGGGAATCATGCCCAAGGCGTAGCCCTTTCTGCAACAAAATTGGGATGTAGGGCAGTTATTGTTATGCCTACTACTAGCCCACAACTGAAGGTAAATGCTGTACGGCGTTTAGGAGGAGAAGTTATACTAGCTGGAGAAAGTTATACAGATGCATATAACCATGCCCTATTGTTAGAAAAAGAAGAAAAACTCACTTTTGTCCATCCATTTGATGATCCAGATGTTATTGCTGGACAAGGAACGATTGGCATGGAAATACTACGTCAGCACCCAGATCCGATAGAAGCTATATTTGTAGCTGTAGGCGGTGGGGGATTAATATCAGGCGTTGCTACATATATAAAACAATTACGTCCAGAAATAAAAATAATTGGAGTGCAAACAACTGATTCTGATGCAATGTTACGCAGTATAAAAGCAGGTAGGCGTATGCATTTAAAAGATGTTGGCTTATTCTCAGATGGAACTGCTGTAAAACTTGTAGGTGCTGAAACATTTAAACTAACTAAACAATACGTAGATGAATTCATTGTCGTTAATACAGATTCAATTTGCGCTGCAATAAAAGATGTTTTCCAAGAAACGCGAGTAGTTTTAGAGCCAGCTGGTGCTATGTCAGTAGCAGCAGCTAAGCAGTATGTGTTAGAGAAAAATATCAAAAACAAGAATTTAATTGCTATATCATGTGGCGCAAATATAAATTTTGATAGATTAAGATTTGTATCTGAAAGAGCTGATGTCGGAGAAATGCGAGAGGCAATATTTGCAGTTACAATACCTGAGCAACGTGGCAGTTTTAAAAATTTTTGTCACCTAATTGGCAAGCACAATGTTACGGAATTCAACTACCGAATATCAGATGCAGATAAGGCACATGTATTTGTCGGATTACAAATATCATCATCAAATGAAACTGATAAGATAGCTGGTATATTCCGTCAAAATAACTTCGATGTACTAGATCTCACATATGATGAAATGGCGAAAAGCCATCTAAGACATATGGTTGGCGGGAAATCAAATCTTAGCAATAATGAAATACTATATAGGTTTGAATTTCCAGAACGACCTGGAGCACTCATAAATTTTCTAAATGTAATGAATCACGAATGGAATATTAGTCTATTTCATTATAGAAATCATGGTTCTGACTATGGACAAATACTGGTTGGGATTCAAGTTCCTACTAAGGACAGAAAATTATTTAAAGAGTTTTTAACTGAATTATCTTACCCATACTGGGATGAAACAAACAATCCAGCCTATAGTTTATTTTTATAATCACTAGGTATAAATACATATAAATACAAACTCCACCATCATCTATTATAAATATTAGGCAATATAAAGATA
Source organism: Candidatus Kinetoplastibacterium blastocrithidii (ex Strigomonas culicis) (assembly GCF_000319245.1). NCBI lineage: Bacteria > Pseudomonadati > Pseudomonadota > Betaproteobacteria > Candidatus Kinetoplastidibacterium > Candidatus Kinetoplastidibacterium blastocrithidiae. The sequence goes on from NC_019814.1 coordinate 64,703, forward strand.
GTGGTGGATTATATAGAGTATCTAGTTATCGAATAAGACACCATCATTCAGTTTATACGTTTTTATATCATGAAAATGAAAAACATTCGCATGTGTAGCCATTATAACACTACGTTTTTTACCTGCTGCTTGCCTTAAATCTATGAAGAAATCCTGTTCCAATACTCTATCCAATCCAGAAGTAGGTTCATCTAACACTAAAACAGAAGCTGGCGATATTAACGCTCTAGCTAAACAAAGCCTACGTGCCTGACCAATTGAAAGATTAGATCCTGTTTCTGTAATAAAAGTATCCAATCCGAGGGGCAAATTCCTAATAAAATCATGAAGATTAACTAGTTTAAGAGTTTCAAATATTAAATCATCAGACGCTAATTGATTACCTATAATTATATTGCTTCTTAATGTTCCTAAGAATATATCTGGATCATGACTTAAAAAAGCTATCCTGCTATGTAAATCTGATTGCTTGCATTTCCTTATATCATTGCCACCGAAAGTAATATATCCATCCGAAACCTCATCCATACGAAGCAATAAACTCAATAATGTAGACTTTCCTGAACCACTTGGCCCTACAATAGCGACATGTTCTCCGATATTTATTTTTAGATTTACATTATGCAGCACAGTAGAGTTTTCATTAGTTATTGAATTAATGTAAGAGAAACTAACATTATCATATACAATGTCACCATGACTTGGCAAATTAACTGGATCATCTATATCCTTTATGCTGTTCTTAGTATCAATTATAGCACTTATCCTGTCAGCACCCTTGATAGCAGATCCTAGGCAAGCAGATCCTTTAACAATAGAAGAAAACATTTCGAAAAAACCAAATGAAGCTAATAAAATACCAATTAACAAAGGCGCTTCAATTTTGTTCTTCTCAAAATAACCTATCTCTAAGTAAATAATAATAACTATTCCGATTCCAGATACGATTGAAAGAAAATACTGCCCAGTAGCTGATGCAATGGATTGATTACTTCTATATTTAGACATGCCAGAACAAATATAACTAAATTCTCTATTCTTAGCATCCTGTAACTGCATAATTGTTATATCAATATGCGAGTCAATCATTTCCAAAATAAAACCTCTCATATTAGAAGAATATTCCTGAATATACATTCCATTATTTTTAGTAGATCTTATCAACAAGAAAGGAATAACAACAACAGCAAAACATGAAATTAATACCATGACCAAAGAATTTATTGGCATGAAACAATAAAAAAACAAATAAAATAAAAAAAACAATATGATTACAACAATAAACGGCTCTAAGAATAATAAAAACACAACGTCTAAAATATCAATATCACTCGTTATTCTAGACACTAAATCCCCGTTATGATATTTGGATAATTCTTTGGGATTTAACTTGATCATTGAACCAAACACAAAACCACGGAGATCAGATAATAATTTAAAAATAGCAGCATGGCCTGTTAATTTTTCTATGTATCGAAACACCACCTTCGTTAATGATAATATTCTTATAAGTGCAGATGGCATAAAAAGATTAAACATAGCCCCTATGTCAACTATATACGCCCCTGTTAATAACCATCCAGATATTCCTAATAGAGCGATCCCAGATATAGCAGTCATAAATAATAAAACAATAGGAATACACAAATTAAACTTGTTATTTGAGTATAATGGATATAATAAGCTAAATAATGTTCTCATAATTATTATTAATCTTGCCATCAATTAAATGCCAAATAATCTGCATATTATTATATATAAATGGCGAATGTGTAATTAGAATTAGAGTTTTATTTTGTGAGAAATCAAGTATATTCTTTAAAAGCTTTTTTTCCGTATCTTGATCTAAATGTGCTGTCGGCTCGTCTAGCAATATAAAATCTGGATTTCTAAGGAATAATCGCGCTATACTTAATCTTTGGACTTGTCCTCTAGAAATTCCCATGCCTCCTTTACCTAATATAGTATTGAGACCATTAGGAATATTTTCAGTGAAATCTAATACTAAAGATAATCTTGCCGCTTCTAATATCTCATCGTAAGAGGCTTCTGGCTTTGCTATTTTAATATTTTCTAAAATACTATCTTGGAATATATAAGGACGTTGACTAACTAAAAAAGTCTTTCTTCGTAGAATAGCTTCATCTAAATGTGTAAGATCACAACCTTCAAACCTAATTTGCCCATCATATTGCCTCAATCCTATTATAGATTCTATTAAAGATGTCTTGCCTACTCCACTTACTCCTGTCAAAGCAATATGATCAAACCTTAAAATATTAAAACTTATTTTATTAATTACAATTCTATTAGAATTAGAATCTTTAATTTCTAAATCTTTGGCAGATATTAATATTTGATTGTCGATAGAAAAATCTACATTAATTAATTTATTATTTTTAATGCTATTTGATGTTGCGAGATCAATCACAGGCAATCCACAGAATAATTCTTCAATTTTATTTACTGCTGCATATGCTGATGCTCTATCATGGTAATATAAAGCCATTTGCCTTAAAGGCTGATAGACTTCTGGCGCCATTAGCAAAAAAAACAAACCTAACTGCAGATTAACTGAATCATTCCCCATACGAATAAAATTTAAAAAAGTTAGACCTACATAGACAGCAATACAAGCAATACCCATAGCAGAAAAAAATTCTAGAACAGCGGACGATAAAAAAGCAATTTTCAAGACCGATAACGTACGATCTTTAAGATCATTACTTGCTCTTACTACTGAAGAAAGTTCTCGTTGCGCACAACCATATAACTTTAATGTCATTAGACCTCTTATTCTATCTGCAAAAAAACCAGAAAGCCATGAAAAAGAATCTAAATACTTGCTACTAGCGCGCTCTGCACCATGACCAATTAGCGCCATAAATAATGGTATTAATGGAATACTTATAAATAGTATTAATCCTATAATTTTGTTAAAACAAAATATTACTATTGAAAAAGAAAGAGGAACAATTGCCGCACTGATAAAAACAGGAAGATACTTGCGAAAATAACCATCCAGTAACTCTACCTGTTCAACTATGCTACTAGCAATAGCACCAGAAACCTGGTTTCGAGTCCACACATGGCCATTCACTAATAGAGTTTCATACAATATTTTTCTTACGTTTACTTTTATTCTCTCAGAAGCTTTTATAGCACATAATTCCTGCACATAAGCAATAGTAGAACGTATAATTACTAAACAAGTAAACAAAGAAATCGAATACAATAAACCGTCCCTACTTATATTATTAACAAAAGCAGAATTCAATATATTCGATAGTACCCATGACTGAAAAATCAACACGACACTACCGAATAATGGCATTAAAATTGCCATAGCCACATAGAATCTAGCAAAAACAATAAGACTACCAAGCCAAACCTTACCAGATTTATCAAGTATATTATTTTTACTTGCCACAGCTAATCACTATTATTGGAATTATTCTTGTATTCAAAAAGTATACCGCTAATAACACTAGAAGCTGCAGCAAACCCCAGCCCCAGAATCCAGGAAAAGTACCACATATGCAAACCTCCAATATTAAAAATTAATAAGAATTATGTGACTCAGCAACAGATTTATCATTCACTTTTCCACGCATAACCATGTATACAAATGAAGTATAAGCTATGACTATAGGTAAAAATAAAAGAGTTGATAAGAACATTACCCAAAGAGTCAAATGGCTCGAGGAAGCATCCCATACTGTCAATCCGCTACTATAATTCCCGAATGAGGAAGGCATAAGAAAAGGAAATAAAGAAACGCCAACAGTAACAATAATAGCAGTAATACCAAGGCTAGATCCAATAAATGCTGAAACATAATACTGTTTTCTAATAGCCATAAACGATACAATTGGCCCCATTGTGCCGATTAATGGAGCTATACAAGCTATAGGCCACTTATAATAATTCAATAACCATGCACCTTTTTGCGACTCAACTATTTTTAACAACGGATTAGAAACGCAATTATAGTCGATAATACTTGTTATAATTTGACCATCAATGTTTTTTACTAAAAACCCAGCAAATACAAAAATAAATGCTGTTAAAAATGAAAATATTTCCCCATAGAATACAGAGCGCTCTTGCACAACGCCTTCCGTCTTTAATGCTAAAAAATTTGCGCCATGCATAGCGAGCATTACAACACTAAGAATTCCAGTAACTAAGGAAAAAGGTCTAAATAAACCCAAAAAATTACCGTTGTAAGAGACTCTCAAGCTAACATGATCGAATCCAATTGGCACTCCTAAAATTATATTACCTATAGCAACACCGAATACTAGAGAAGCAACAATCCCCGAAAAACATAGTAAATAATCCCAAGAATTACGCCATGTGCTAGATTCTACTTTACTACGATATTTAAATCCAACCGGCCTTATAATTAGTGCGATTAATACTAATAACATTGCCAAGTAAAAACCAGAAAAAGAGGCAGAATATATTAAAGGCCAAGCAGCAAAGATAGCACCTCCAGCTGTTATTAACCATACCTGGTTACCTTCCCATACAGGACCAATAGAATTTATTAAAACCCTTCTCTCGTTATCACTTCTAGCAACAAGCGGCAATAAAGTTGCTACACCTAGATCAAAACCGTCAGTTACAGCAAAACCAACAAGCAAGACTCCCAAAAATACCCACCACAAGAACTTTAAAGTCGAATATTCCAAAAAAATAAAAGATTCCATTATAATCTCAAAAAATATTATTAATTATCTCTTAAAAAAGAACTATTTCGATCTATAGGATCATTTTCAAAATCAGGACCTTTCCTAATAGCTGCTAACATTAATTTAAAGCCTACTATAAACAAAGAAGTATATATAGACAAGAAAATTGCAAGACTAATAGATAAGTCTAATAATGACAAGCCTGAAGCGGCATAATAAGTAGGCAATACTCCTTCTATTACCCATGGCTGCCTTCCGTACTCTGCAACAAACCATCCACATTCCAATGCAACCCATGGCAAAGGTATACTAAATAAGAATATCTTAAGAAAATATTTATAATTATGGAGACCTTTCTTCATAGAAAACCATAAAGAAGTAGCAAAAAGAATCGTAAAATAGAAACCAAGCACTACCATGACTCTAAAACAATAGAATAAAGCAGTCACATTACCTGGAATAGTATCCAGAGCAGCTTTAGCAATATCATCAGTATTTGCTTTGCTTAAATCGGGCTGATAGCGCTTAAGCAATAATGCATACCCTAAAGATTTCCAGTTTTGATGAAATAACTCTCTAGCCTCTTTATCTTGTGAATCAGCTCTTATTCTCTCTAAAGAACTAAAGGCAACTATCCCTCTCGAGATTTCATCTTTTGCTTTATCAACCAAATCATTAATTCCTAATATTTCCTTATCAAGTGAACGAGTTCCTATTATACCCATAACGTATGGTATTTTAATTTCAAAATCATTTTTACGTTCTTTCTGATTAGGTATGGTTATCAAATTGAAAGAAGCAGGTGCTGGTTCAGTCTCCCACATGGACTCTATAGCTGCAATTTTCATCTTCTGATGACTTGAGGCCAAATATCCGCTTTCATCACCCAACACTATAGAAGAAAGTGAACCAAAAAATCCAAACGCAACAGCCACTGACAGTGACCTTTTTGCAATTTCCAGATTTCGCCCATTGAGCAAATACCAAGAACTAATGCCACAAACAAAAATAGCGCCAGTTATATAGCCAGCGCTAACTGTATGTAAAAACTTGCTTTGTGCCGTTTCGCTAAGAAGAACAGAAAAAAAACTGTCCATCTCCATTCTCATGGTATCAGGATTAAAAGAAGCCCCAACTGGATTCTGCATCCAGGCATTAGCCACTAGAATCCATAAAGCAGATAAATTAGTCCCAAAAGCTACCAACCATGTAACTATTAAGTGTCCAACCCTCGACAAGCGATCCCAACCAAAAAAGAATAAGCCAACGAATGTCGCCTCTAAAAAGAAAGCCGTTAAACCCTCAAGCGCTAAAGGAGCTCCAAAAACATCTCCAACATAATGACTATAATAAGACCAGTTCATGCCAAACTGAAATTCCATCACAACGCCGGTTGCAACACCCAAAGCAAAATTAATTCCAAATAAAGTGCCCCAAAATATCGTTATACGCTTCCATATCTCTTTACCAGTAATTACATATACACTTTCCATAATTGCAAGCAACATGGACAGTCCGAGTGTCAGCGGAACAAAAATGAAATGATAAAAAGCTGTAGCAGCAAATTGAAATCTGGAAAGATCGACTACGTCAAAATAACCCATCAAAATCCCTTTTCTATGAATAAACTAATAACAACATCACAAAATAACAAACCTATTTATAGAGCTACGAAACTCATCAATATTAAACAGATAAAATTTAATATTATTAATAAATAAACCATCGGTATAGTATAATTCTACAACTTTGAATAACATAACAATAGTTATTTAATCTATAAGCTATAATTATTAAAAAACTGATGATAACTAAACAACAAATAATAATATTGTAATATAAACACTCAAAAGAAAAATATACTACACAAATGGACGTAGACACGAAAATATCAAATGAAGATGTTATATCATCTGCTCACAGAACGCTGAGAATCGAGGCTAAGGCAATCGAGGAAATATCCTATAAATTAAATAATGAATTTATACAATCAGTAAAAATGCTATTTTCATGTAAAGGAAGGGTTGTAATTAGCGGCATAGGAAAAACTGGCCACATTGGCAGAAAAATAGCGGCTACATTAGCATCTACTGGAACACCAGCTTTTTTTGTTCATGCAGCAGAAGCTATGCATGGTGATTTAGGCATGCTAACTAGAAATGATGTGCTTATAGCAATATCTTACTCAGGATCAGGCCCAGAGCTTCTATCAATACTACCAACAGCCAAAAGACTGGGGGTAAAAATAATAGCTATTACCGGTAACATAAAATCAAAAATAGCCAACCTGTCCGATTCTATTTTAGATATAAATGTTAAACAAGAAGCTTGTCCATTAAATTTAGCCCCTACTGCTAGCACAACTGCCGCATTGGCATTAGGAGATGCACTAGCAGTGGCTTGTTTAGAACTTAGGTGCTTTAATCTTAATGATTTTGCTCGATCACACCCTGGTGGAACACTAGGGAGAAATTTGTTAACATTGGTCCAAGATGTAATGCGACCGCCTAAACTATTGCCAATAGTTCATCCTAGACTATCTGTTCTTGAAGCATTAGATATTATAACCAGTAAGAATATGGGCATGGCAATAATTATGGGGGAAAATAAAATTCCATTAGGTATATTTACAGATGGTGATTTGAGACGTTTGTTAATGAAGCACAAAGAAGATATTTGCACGATTAGCATACTCAATGGAATGAGCTCAGAGCCATTTTACATATCCCCTAAAGCCCTAGCCATAGAAGCAGCTAAAAAAATGGATGAGAAGCAAATAAACCAGCTCATAGTATTAGATGAACACAACACTCTAATAGGCGCTCTTCATGTACATGATCTCATGAATGCAAAGATAATATAGCATGATCTATCCAAAAAAAATTATAGAATTATTATTGCATGGCATTCCAAAAAACATCCTGAATTCCATTTCTAAAATTAAGCTAATGGTTTTTGACGTGGATGGTGTGTTTACTGATGGAAGCATGTTATATGATAAATACGGAGAACATATTAAAAAATTTAATGTTCTTGATGGGAAAGGGATTCAATTACTTTTAGATAGCAACGTGCAAGTGGCAATCGTTTCCGGAAGAAAAAATGATGCTGTGTTACATAGAATGAATGAGATAGGGATCAAGATGATATATCAAAATGTTGCTGTAAAGCTTGATATAATCATATCATTATCTAAGAAATTAAATATATCAATCGAAAATATTGGATTCATGGGTGACGACATAATAGACATGCCCGTAATGGAAAAAGTTGCTTTCTCTGCAAGTGTTCCTAATGCCCCCATTTATATACAAAATATTGCTGACTGGATATCAAAAAACAACGGTGGCAACGGAGCAGTACGAGAATGCTGTGATTTAATTTTAGCAACAAAACAAAATATTTAATCAGCATATGAAAGAACGCACACTTGCGATTGTTAGTATATTTATACTATTTTCCCTGATGATTTTGATATTCACAAACTGGATATCATTATATAAAAATTATACATCGAAACAATGTGATATAAAAACAGTTGAATATTGGGGGAATAATTTTTTTGTTATATCAATAAACAAAAACGATGAAACGGTCAAAATCATAAACGGAGAATCAATGAATAAAACACTTAGTAGTAGTATCGTAAAAATTAATAACCCAAATATAATAATTAATAATAAGAACTGATCCTCCAAAGTATTTATAAAATAGTAATTATGATTAAAACCTTAGTTTTAGCTAGGATTCATGTGCTTTTATATCTAGCAGTAACCCTAGCATTACTAAACAATCCAACGCAATCAGAAACACTAGAAGACATCAAGAAAGATAAAATGAATATACAGGTGTCGTCTAATGAGCTAATCTATGACAAATTAATCAATAAGTATTTATTAATAGATAATGTGATGATAAAGTGTGGCAAAACAAATATAACATCAGATATTATTATTCTGGACTCAGATAACTTTATAGATACTTTACATAGATCTTCATTTTGTAGTGCCTTGAATGAAATTCTTGCTAAATTTTATATTTTTAATCAATATGCAATAACTATTAAAAGCCATAAAATTGAATATGACACGACAAAAAACGAAGTAGCGATCGAAAGTGCTATCATAATAAATATGGATTGTGGAGCGCCCTTTTATTATTTTATAGCCCCACATATAATAATAAATACAAAAAACGGAAAATTTAAAGCATATGGAGGAGCTGATAACAATAAAGCTCGAGTTATAATCCCCTCTATGTCAGATATGAAAAAACTTAGACTAAATTGGTAGAGTAGCATAAGTATGCTTACAAATATTATCGAAAACTGCAAAAATGATCATTCCATATTAAAAGCAAATAATCTTAAAAAATCATATAATGGAAGAAATGTTATTAAAGACATTTCTCTATATCTGAAAAATGGTGAAGTTGTTGGTTTGCTAGGCCCAAATGGAGCAGGAAAAACAACTAGTTTCTATATGGTGCTAGGAATAATACCCACAGATTCAGGATCTATAGAAATAAATGAAGAGGATATAACAAATCTACCCATTCATAAACGCTCGTCATTAGGAATATCATACTTGCCACAAGATGCTTCTATATTTCGCGGATTGACTGTAGAAAATAATATCAAAGCTATCTTAGAACTCCAAAAGAAAAATGGCAAGAGAATATCTAAACTAGAGATTGAGATCTATACTAATGAATTACTAGATAAATTACATATATCATATATTCGTCATAGCATGGCAATATCACTATCCGGTGGCGAGAGACGCAGAGTAGAAATAGCAAGAGCTCTAGCAACAAAACCAAAGTTTATATTATTAGATGAGCCATTTGCAGGAGTTGATCCAATATCTATTCTAGAGATACAAAAAATTATTTTTTTTTAAAATCTTGTAATATAGGAGTACTTATCACAGATCATAATGTTAGAGAGACTCTGGAGATATGTGATAGAGCCTACATAATAAACGAAGGTACTGTTATAGCTAGCGGAGATCCTAATAAAATTATAACTAATAAGATAGTTAGAAAAGCATACCTAGGAGATGAGTTTAAAATGTAAATATTGTCTATATAGCTTATTAATAATAGACTATCAGTTACTATTAAAAAAAGGAGAATCTTATGAATCTTAATATAATAGGCCGCAACGTAGAAATAACAGCGGCAATGCAAGAATACATATCAAAAAAACTAAGCAACACATTACTTAGAATTGAAGATGAATTGTATGCTAGTGTTGCTGTGTATATAGAACATAAACAGCACAACATAGAAATAAATATTAGACATATAAATAAAACTATATTACATTGCAAATCATCTGATACTAATCTATATGACGCAATAGATGATCTATCTGAAAAAGTAGAGAGACAACTAATTAAGTTAAAAGAAAAAGAAAAAGAAAAATCTTTTTAGTGACTAATGAGCAAAATTATATTAGATATATACTTTTCATTAATGATAAAACTCAACCACAAGTTCCTAGCATGTTGCCTACACTACAAGAATTAGTTCAGGATAATAATGATAAAATCAAATTCCAATGGATAGCAGGACAATCAGCATCTAACCGCTTAATATCAGATGAGGATACATCTTCAGCTAATATTGTTGGTCACCTGAACCTTATTCATCCCTCAAGAATACAAATCTTTGGGCTAGAAGAGATGGATTACTACGTCCGTCTTGAAAAAAATAGGCAAATAACTTACATAAAAGAACTGTATAATGGAAGATCTCCTGCAATTTTAATAGCAAACAATCTACAAGCGCCTCAAATCCTAATTAATAATTGCAGCCAATACAATATACCGCTATTATCAACTCCTATAGATGCCGCCAAGTTAATAGATATTCTTCGAGTTTATATTAGTAAAAAACTAGCTCCTATAGAAACAATTCATGGTGTTTTTTTAGATGTATTTGGCATAGGAGTACTTATCACCGGCAAATCAGGTCTTGGAAAAAGTGAGCTGGCACTAGAGCTCATATCAAGAGGTCATGTGTTGATAGCAGATGACGTTGTAGAATTGTTTCAGGTTGGCTCAAATATTGTAGAAGGCAAATGCCCATCTTTATTACAAAATTTACTAGAAGTTAGAGGACTGGGATTGTTAGACATAAGAACAATATTTGGAGAAATTGCAATTCGACATAAAATGAGATTAAAACTTGTCGTTAATTTAACTAAACAGTTTAACAGTGATAGTTTTGAAAGACTACCTTTACAAAAAGAAGTTACTAAAGAGATCCTTGGGGTACCTATAAGGGCCGTTACAATACAGGTTGCTGCCGGCAGAAATCTAGCTGTTATAGTCGAGGCTGCTGTTAGAAACACAATTCTACAAAGGAGAGGCATAGATACCCTTGGAGATTTTATAGAACGACAGACCATCGCAATATTAAGTAATAGCACCTAGTTTATTATATAACGAATAGTACATTATTAATTGATTTATGACACTATCTAGTGCTATTGAAAAAATAAACTATATGAGATGAAAAAAGTTATTCTAATAATAGGAGTGTCAGAATATATAAAATCCGTAATTCTCAGACTGGTGCAAGTTTTCTGATTTTTTAATATACATAGAAGATATATTTATAGCTAGAGCAAATTAATATTTAACTCATGTTAATATTGCCTATAACTAAGAAAATAGCAGTTAAAAATTAAGCAGTAACGTAATAGATAAATAACTGCGATAACTCATTAGGATTCATATAGATAAGACATTTATATATATGGTTCTGAATATACAAAAGATACTATAAATTATCTAGCTGTGGATACTATATAAACAAATTAATAACATAAATACATTTATGTTATATAAAAACTAGCAGATAATTTACAATTATGATTTTCTTATAATCATAAGATATGTAGCATTAGTAAGCAATACTGAATAATTTATTATATTTTCGGTTTATAATTATGCTGATTTTTAGAGTTTTTATAACATTCTAGATATAAATGTCCCTCATGATTAAGCAACTGCTGCTTCCTATGCAAACCTCCAGAAAATCCAGATAATTCTGTATTTATAGACACGACCCTATGACATGGATTTAGTATCAGGATTGGGTTTTGGCTAATTGCATGTGAAACTGCTCGATAAGATTTAGACATGCCTATAAAAGCAGCGAATTCTTTATAACTTATAAGACTCCCAAATTGTAAAAACTTTAGACTTTCCCAGACTAATTTTTGAAAAAAAGTCCCATAAAGCCTTAAAGGCAATTCAAAATTAACTCGTTCTTTTCTAAACCATTGATTTAATTGCTTAACAGCATTCTTGAGTATCGGCGTCATTTCCAATTTCAAAATATATCTATCTATAGTGTTTATAGTATTATTGATACTAATTTTATTAGTATCAATAAATGAGACCTCAATAATACTATCGTTAGAAGAAACTAATTTAATAACGCCTATGGGACTTTTAAAAAAACAATAAAACATCTTTTCTGATTCAGGTTTCATAATAATATATCCTTATTCTTAATCATAATAGCCCTGTTATATAAAAATTTTCTTGACATTCCAGTGGTTTTAGAAACAACTCTAACAGACTCAGATAAAGGCATGCTGTCAAGCAAAACATTTATAAAAGAGTCAATATTTACTGATTTAAATGTTTCTAATACTTTACTCTCTTTACCGTGAAGAATTAGAACAAATTCACCCTTAAAATAATGTGAATTACATGATTTCAACATAGATACTTCTCCCAGAGAAATTGTATCTATTTTTTCGAATTTTTTTGTAAGTTCCTTTGCTATTGTTAGGAATCTGTCGTTACCGCATGTTTTTCTCAAATCTTCTAAACTGCTCATTATTCTATGAGAAGACTCAAGCATTATGACTGGAAATGTTTTGTCACTCCATTCTTTAAACCAAAGAAATCTTTGACTTTGTTTAGATGGCACAAATCCAGCAAAAACATATGCAGGGTTCTCATCTGTAGTAACCCCACTAGCCATAAGTGCTGTGGTAACAGAACTAGCACCAGGAATCGGTATTACTCTATAACCAGAAGATCTAACTTTCAATATAATTTTAGATCCTGGATCACTGATACCAGGAGTACCAGCATCCGATATTAAAGCAACTCTTTTCCCTGATCTTAAAAATTCACATATCTTATCAGAGGCTTCTAATTCATTGTGTCTATGTGCTGAAATTAATTTATTTTCTATACCATAAAATCCTAATAAATGATAACTGACTCTAGTATCTTCTGCCGCTATTAAATCCACCATAGATAATGAATAAATAGCCCTAAAACTTATATCTGCTAGATTTCCAATAGGAGTAGCAACTACATAAAGGGTGGATAAGGGCCAATCTTGCATAGAAATCTGTCTTATAGCAGATTTAAGATCTATTTTTTTTAAAAAATCTATTTTATCCATATTTGATTATGTACAATTAAAAGTTAGAAAAATACAATATGCATATTCTCTACATAAAATAAAAACTTATATTTTAAATAAAAAAATCATATCAAACACCTGACAATGAAAAATTTTATATTAATATTGATTATTACTACAATATTACCTGGTTGTACCCCTGTTTTAATAGGAGGAACTGCTATAACTACCATGTCAATAATGTTGGACAGAAGGACAGCAGGAGCACAACTTGAGGATCAAATTATTGAGATGAAAATTAAAAAAGGCATTTACAACTACTTAATGAATGAAAATGCCAGAATATTAGTTACGTCATATAACAGAAGAGTTCTCATAACAGGAGAAACTGAAGATGTTAGACACATATCTAATATAAGTAGAATAGCAAATTCTGTGGATAATATAAAATTGATAATAAATCAAATAAAAGTAGAACCTGCTTCAAGTTTTAGAACTATTTCTTATGAAAAATGGATTTATTCAAAAATAAAAGCAGCATTAATAAATAATAAAAATGTACAATCTGGAAGTATATCCATAACAGTTGACAAAGGGACAGTTTTTCTAATGGGGCTAGTTACCAGAAATGAAGGAAATGAAGCTGCAATGACAGCAGCAAGAATCCATGGCATTAAACAAGTAGTAAAACTATTTGAGCATATAGACAAAAAAGCAACTAACATTGGATCCAAAACTCTAAATATTAGATAATGTGATTGTTAAGTAGTTAATAATTAATATAGAGTAAAAGTTATAGGATTTTAAAAATACTTAATAATCTTACGATAATAACGCCGCACCCCTAATAACATAAAGTTACCATGACCTACACATCCAATAACACAAATCATAAAATCTCTTCTGATATTAAATCTACAGTTCTTTCAGAGGCATTGCCATATATAAGAAAATTCCATGGCAAGACTATTGTTATTAAGTATGGCGGCAATGCTATGACAGATTATAATCTGCAGAAAACAGTGGCTCATGATCTTGTGTTGTTAAAATTAGTTGGATTGAACCCAGTAGTAATACATGGTGGAGGACCACAAATAGATGCCGCCTTAAATAGAGTTGGCAAGAAATCAACATTCGTTCAAGGAATGAGAATCACAGATAGCGAAACAATGGAAATTGTTGAATGGGTTCTAGGCGGGCAAGTACAGCAAGATATTGTAATGATGATAAATGAGTTTGGCGGGAAAGCGGTAGGATTGACCGGAAAAGATGGGGCTATGATAAAAGCCAAGAAAAAACTAATTCCTAATAATGACAATCCATCTGAGCTGATTGATATTGGATTTGTCGGTGAAGTGCTTTCCATAGACCCTTCAATAGTTATCGCGCTTCAGGATGATCAATTTATACCTGTAATTTCCTCAATTGGTTACGGTGAAGATAATGAAGCATACAATATAAACGCAGATATAGTAGCAGGTAAAATTGCAGAAATACTCAAGGCCGAAAAACTTGTTATGATGACAAACATACCTGGCGTCTTGGATAATAACGGACAGCTATTGCGTTCCTTATCATCACAAACTATAGATAAATTACTTGCTGATGGTACAATCTCTGGGGGAATGATACCAAAAATATCATCTTCATTAGAAGCTACGAGAAATGGAGTAAACTCTGTTCATATAATAGATGGTCGAGTGCCACACTGTCTATTGCTTGAGTTGCTAACTGATCAAGGGGTTGGAACTATGATTTATTAAAAAGCAGCATCAATAATTGAAAATTAAAAAGAAAAAAATTGATAAATAGTATAAATAAGTAATATAGTATAGGTTTAAATGTATTTTTTTATTAAATAGCTGAATCGGAGAATGAGAATGGTGAAGTCAAAATTATATCCTCCCACCCCAGCTGTTGCCAGTTGCATTCCAAAAGGATTATTATTTGGGATATTGGCTCTAGTTGGGGTACTGTTTCTGCCGCTATCTGGTGATCTGCCTTTGGCTGGTCATAGGATGCTGGCAATATTAGCCTTTGCTGTAGTTGTATGGGTCACGGAAGCTGTTTCTTATGAAGCAAGTGCCATAATGATTACAGTATTAATGGCATTTTTAATAGGAACCTCTCCATCGATAGACAATCCGAATGTAGTTTTCGGTACTGCCTCTGCTATGGGACTAGCTTTGTCAGGATTTTCTAATTCTGCATTAGCATTAGTTTGGGGAGCTTTATTCATCGCTGCTGCTATGACTTTTACTGGTCTTGATAAACGTATAGCTCTGTTTACATTATCAAAAGTTGGAACTAGTACAAAAAGCATAATGATAGGCTGTATCGCTGTTATAGTTATACTAAGCTTAGCTGTGCCTAGCGCTACTGCTCGTAGTGCAGCTGTTGTGCCTATTATGATGGGTATAATTACATCTTTTGGTTTGAATAAACGTTCTAACATAGCTGCTGGAATAATGATAGTTGTCGCACAAGGCACTGGCATATGGAATATAGGAATAAAAACAGCATCTGCCCAGAACCTGTTGACTGCTGGATTCATGAATAAAATGCTAGGAGAAAATGTAGCATGGTCTGATTGGTTTCTTGCTGGAGCTCCATGGTCTGCATTAATGTCGGTATTCTTAATTGCACTAGTTCTGAAAATGTTACCTCCTGAGCCAGACGGCATAACAGTTGGTAAAGAAGCGGTAGAAAAATCTTTGTTAGATCTAGGACCAATGCCTACTCAACAAAAAAAATTACTTGCTATATCGATGTTATTGTTATTCTTTTGGGCAACAGAAGGTAAGCTACATAGTTTCGATACAACATCAACAACATATATTGGCTTAGTTTTGCTTATTTTGCCTGGATTTGGCGTTATGTCTTGGAAAGATGTACAATCACGTATTCCTTGGGGAACTGTCATAGTATTCGGAATTGGTGTTAGCCTAGGATCAGCTCTGCTTACAACACATGCAGGTCAATGGCTAGGAAATAAAGTAGTTCTAAATACTGGTATAGACCAACTAGGCCCTATTGGAATATTTGCAGTATTATCTGCATTTCTGATAATAATACATCTTGGGTTTGCTAGTGCCACAGCTTTAGCTTCCGCCTTGTTACCAATAATAATATCAATGTTAAATACGATGCCTGGTGATTTTAATAGAGCAGGCATAACTATGCTATTAGGTTTTGTTATAAGTTTCGGATTTATTCTTCCTGTAAACGCACCTCAAAATATGATATGTATGGGAACTGAGACTTTTAATGCAAAACAATTTGCTAAAGTTGGTATAGTATTAACTATTGTAGGCTATCTATTAATGGTATTATTCAGCTTAACATACTGGCGTTGGCTAGGATGTCTATAAAGGAAAGGTGTTCACCAATAAAATTATGAAACTTAATATCAACCAAGCTATTAATTTTGGTAAAAATATATTGATAGCACAAGGGGTTCCTGTTGATATAGCACTAGATGTTTCACAACATCTAGTTTGCTCTGATCAAGTTGGGTATACCAGTCATGGCTTATCAATATTACCAACATACCATAAAGTACTGTCTAAAGGATTTCTAAACCCCAATGGCAGACCAGAATTAATAAATGATCAAGGCACAGTTTTAGGATTTGACGGCTGTAGGGGGTTCGGACAACATATTGGTAAAGTAGTTGTACAGGAAGCTATAGAAAATACTAGAAAACATGGTCAATGTACAGTTACAGTAAGAAACGCACATCACCTGGGACGTATGGGGTTCTATGGAGAAATGGTTTCAGAGGCTGGAATGATTTTTCTTGCTTTTACAAATGTGATAAATAGAGAACCAACTGTAGCTCCCTATGGCGGCAAAGAAGCTAGAATGACAACAAATCCTTTATGTTTTTCTTTGCCATTATCAGATCAATATCCTCCATTGATAGTAGATATGGCAACGAGCTCTATGGCTATAAATAAAGCTCGTGTTCTAGCTACTAAGGGAATGAAAACCGAATATGGATCATTAATAGATGCATCTGGGAATCCAACAAATGATCCTAATGCTCTTTTCACTGATCCTCCTGGGGCTTTATTGCCTTTTGGTGCTCATAAAGGCTATGCGCTGGGGCTGGTAGCTGAATTATTAGCTGGTATACTTACTGGTGGCGGAACTATACAACCTAAAAATCCTAGGCGTGGGGCTGCCATGAATAATATGTTTGCAATAGTAATAGATCCAACCAAAGTAGATTCAAACAGCAAATGGATTAAAGATGAAACTAATGCATACATAGAATATCTACATTCATGTCCACCTCAACCAGGAATTGATAAAGTCCAATATCCAGGAGAATTTGAAGCTGCAAATAGATCAAGAAATAAAGATTTCGTAGAATTTGAAGACTCTATTTGGGAGAATATAAATCAACTAGCAGATAAATTAGGTATAAACACCCCTAATTAGTAAACTATAAAGGAAGGATGCTTCTATATAACATAGCAGCATCCTTTTTTATTTTTATTTGTCTGCTGCCCTGCCTATATTCATTAATATACCACATGCTATACACATAGTTAGTAGAGCAGATCCACCGTAACTCATAAAAGGAAGAGGAACTCCTACTACTGGCAATATGCCAGTAACCATGCCAATATTAACAAACACATATATGAAAATCATCATGCTGATAGACCCAGCTAATAACTTAGAAAATTGAGAGCTAGCTTGCATAGAAATCAATAATCCTCTAAAAATCAAAATGCTATATAGAATCAATAAGAATATACAACCATATAGACCAAACTCCTCAGCAAAAACAGCAAAAATAAAATCTGTACTGCGTTCTGGTATGAAATCTAAATGTGTTTGTGTCCCCAACATATAACCTTTACCGTACAACCCTCCTGATCCAACAGCAATAATGGATTGCATTGTATGAAAACCACGTCCTAAAGGATCAGAGCTTGGATTTAATAAGGTACAAATTCTATTTTTTTGGTAATCATGAAAAAATAACCATCTAAAACTATCCGCACATAAGACATCTTCATAATACATAAGACAAGATACAATGAAAGTTAAAGTCAGAAATATAGGTAATATTACTCTAAATGGCAAGCCAGCAAAATAAATTACAGAAATGCCAGCTCCAAAAACTAATAGAGCAGTTCCTAAATCAGGCTGTATCAGTATAAAAAAACAAGGAACTAATAGAATTAAACTTGCGATTAAAAAACTTCTAACCGTTAAATATTCCCTGTCTTGCATGTCAAAGAAATAAGACAACATCATTGGTACAGCAATTTTAAGAATTTCTGAGGGTTGAATACGAATAAAACCTAGACTTAACCAACGTGTTGCTCCCTTAACTGTTTCTCCAAAAAATTCTACACACAAAAGCAGCACAACCCCTAATACATAAAAAGGTATAGAAAAATTTCTTAGCAAATGCTGCGGAATAAATGATATTAATAACATTATAAATAATGAGAATAAGAAATGATCAAACTGTCTTATGAAACGATAACTAGAAGGCCCAACAGCAGAATACATGACAGCCATATCAATCGTCATGAAAGCTATTAATATTATTAATAAATAAAAATCTATACAGTTAATAAGCTTCTGCAAAATAAAAACATAAAAATTTTTCAATCTAAATATTTCCTTATATGAAATAAAACTATATATCATTAATCTTTATATTTTTATTGCATTAACCAATAATCGAAAATCTTACGAGCTATTGGAGCTGCCTCTTTAGATCCCCATCCCGCATTTTCTACAATGATAGAAACAGCAATTTGTGGATTATTTGCTGGAGCAAAACCAATAAATACAGCATGATCCCTAAGATTTTCATCAATATTATTCATATAATATTTTCCGCCTCGCAGGCTATATACTTGTGCTGTACCTGTTTTACCTGCAACAAGATATGGGGCGCTTTGAAATGATTTTTTTGCTGTACCAGAATGAGCAACTTCTATCATTGCATTTTTTATAAAATCGATATTAGTTTGCTTAAGTGGAATACCTATACTGACATTACTAGCAATATTTACAAAATCACCGGAACAATTTCTAGTCCTAAGTGCTATATGAGGTTTTCTATATATCCCATCACTTGCCAATGTAGCCGTCGCCTGAGCAAGCTGCAAAATAGTGAATGAATTATATCCTTGACCAACCATCAAAGAAATAGTATCCCCTGTATGCCATTTTTGCAATTTTTTATCTTTATACCGATTATATTTCCATTCAGTTGATGGCAATATACCCTTCTTTTCTCCATCTAAATCAATATCAGTTATTTGACCAAATCCAAATTGTTTTGCAAAATCGTGCAATGTATCAACATCTATATCCAATCCTAACGAATAGAAATAAGTATCGGAGGAAACAACAATAGCTTTATTCATATTAACCATGCCGTACGCAACGCTTCCAGGGTTTCTAAACCTATGTCCTTTAAATTCAAAATAACCTGGGTCAAATATTTCATCATAAGTTTTTTTCTTGTCAAGCTCTAAAGCTGCTAAAGCAATGAATGGCTTATATGCAGATCCAATTGGATATGTTCCATGTAATGCCCTATTAATAAGTGGATAATCTAAAGAATTATTAAGAGAGTTCCAGCTGACAGAATCTATTCCATCTACAAACAAATTAGGATTAAACGATGGTTTTGATACTAATGCAAGAACCTCGCCATTATTAGGATTAATAACTACCAATCCTCCTTTCCTATTGCCAAAAACCTCTTCTGCTATTTTCTGCAACTTAATATCAATGGATAAAAAAATATCAGAACCGGCTATTGGGTCAATAGATCTTATTTTACGCACAGGTCTACCTGTAACAGTAATTTCTAACTCGTCTAAACCAACACGACCATGTAAAACTTCTTCATATACTTTTTCAATTCCCTTCTTTCCTATTAAATCCGATCCTCTATAATTTCCTATTTTTCCAGACCGATCTAAATTTTCAATTTCTTTTTCAGATATCTTTCCAACATAACCTATAACATGAGCAGCTAAATCATTATTAGGATACTCTCTTAATAATCTCGCTTTTAACTCTAACCCTGGAAAATTAAAATAATGAGCAGCAAACCAAGAAGCTTTGTATGTATCTAATTTATTACAAATTGTTATTGGTTTATAACCATTTGTCTCTGATATTCTTTTTTTTATAATTCTGATATCATTCTGATTAAAATCTATAATTGGCTTAAGCCTATCTATTACATCATTCAGATTGCCAGCTATTGCTGGTATGATATCTATCGTATAAGTATAGCTATTACGTGCCAATACTTCACCGTTACGGTCAAAAATCTCACCTCTTTTTGAAGGAATTGGGACCATAGCTATACGATTTTTATCAGCACTCTTTGATAAACCATCATAGCGACTGATCTGTAGGATACATAATCTACAAAACAGCAAAAAGAAACAAAAAATTGCAAATGCATAACTAGCTAGCACTCTTATATAAAATCTGTTTTTCTGTTTATTTAAATTATTAATATCTATCATAAATCTCTAAAAATCAATTAGCTATGACATGTCAGAATCTTCATAAATATGTTTATACCTAAGCAAAACCCATGATAGAATTGGCCAGATCATAGCAATGATCATAGTATCTAATATCAATAACCAACCAATCCAGTATCCATTAATCCAAGAAATTAATAAACTTCTAATTAACTTAGAAAAGAAAAATACAGGAAGCAAATGCAATGATTGACTTAATAATCCAAAACATAATAATCTCCTGTGTAGAAAAAGAGAGAAATACGCTATTAATAAGTACTCTAAAGCACTACTACCCATTAGGAGAGATTGCTGCACATCAATTAATATGCTAAAGAAAAATGCGGTTAACAACCCTATCTTAGAAGATTCATAAATACACCAAAAAGATATAACAACAATTGGAAACTCCAGGAAAACCCTATAAGGCAATAGAGATGTAATCCAAGATATAGTTATTGTAAGGTATATGAATTCCGTTCCCATAGGCTCTATAATCTTGGTATTATCAAAATTAATCGGTAGACCTACATTCCGGTATTTATTCTTAGCATTCACCAAATACCTCTAATAATTACTCATTAGTGCTACTTACATCAACTTGAAGCACTATAAAATGACGATATCTTTCATGTTTAGCTGGATTATCAGATATAGCTCTAGAATACCCTATTGACTTGTCAATTTCTATTTTAGTAATTTCAGCAACAGGCAAACCAGCTGGAAATATCCCTCCAATACCGCTGGTAATTAATTTGTCACCTTCTTTTATATCTACATTATCTAATAAATAACGAACTTCTATTTTTCCAGATCCTGCACCAAAAGATATCAACCTCAGGCCATTTCTACTTATTTGAACAGGTATGGCAATACCATTATCCGATATAAGAGCAACCTCAGAAGTCCTTGGAGTAACTCGTATAATCTGGCCCACAACACCAGACTCATTTATAACAGGCATCCCAGGTAATATGCCAGAATTACTTCCCTTATTAAAAACTAAACGTCTATTAAAAGAATTTACAGTGTCGTAAAGGATTTCCACTACAACAGAGGCTTGCTGTATATTTTCTTTTATTCCTAATAAATTTCGTAACTGGTTATTTTCCACAAGTAATTGAGCCATACGTGTTGTAACCTGTGCTAACTCAATGCGTTGCCTTTGTAAAAATTCATTCTCCTTTTTTATAATACTAGCTGCATTCATATATGAATTAATTTGAATAACAAAATCTCTAGGAGCAACTACAATCCGCTGGAATGGATATATGGCAATAGCCACAACCCTGCGAAATGGCTCAATAAATCTGTAACGGCTATCAATTATCAACAATAACAAAGTTAATATAATTAGAAAAAATAACCTTAGCTCTAAAGATATCCTCTGTCTGAAAAGAGTAGGAACCTCATGAGATTTCATACTTCCTCTATAAAACAACAATTACAATATGAATTGTAATTACTAGTCATTTATAAAAATTGAGCCTAACTTTTCAAGATGCTCTAAAGCCTCTCCGCAACCACGGACAACACATGTTAATGGATC
The DNA here is from genome assembly GCF_000319245.1 of Candidatus Kinetoplastibacterium blastocrithidii (ex Strigomonas culicis). Classification (NCBI taxonomy): domain Bacteria; kingdom Pseudomonadati; phylum Pseudomonadota; class Betaproteobacteria; genus Candidatus Kinetoplastidibacterium; species Candidatus Kinetoplastidibacterium blastocrithidiae. The sequence continues at coordinate 86,875 of NC_019814.1, forward strand.
CTGAGCGACAACCACTGGCAATCCAGTCTCTTCTTGAAGGAGCCTATCCAAATCCCTCAATAAAGCACCTCCTCCTGTAAGAGAAATACCTTTATCAGTTATATCAGCACCCAACTCTGGCGGTGTTTGCTCTAGCGCTATTTTAACAGCTGACACTATTTGGTTTAATGGATCCGTCAATGATTCAAGTATTTCATTAGAAGAGACAGTAAAACTACGAGGAACCCCTTCCGCTAAATTTCTACCTTTTACTTCAATTTCCTTTACATCAGAACCAGGAAAAGCAGATCCTATATGTTTCTTTATCAACTCTGCTGTTGGCTCGCCAATTAACATGCCATAATTACGTCTGATATAATTAACAATAGATTCATCAAACTTGTCACCACCAACCCTAACAGAACCCTTATATACCATACCTCCTAAAGAAATTACAGCTACCTCTGTCGTTCCCCCACCTATATCAACAACCATGGATCCACTAGCGTCAGAAACAGATAATCCTGCGCCAATAGCAGCTGCCATTGGCTCTTCTATAAGGTAAACATGTGATGCCCCTGCTCCAAGTGCTGACTCACGGATAGCTCGCCTCTCGACCTGTGTGGATCCACATGGCACACAAACTATAATCCTAGGACTGGGCGCTAACATGTTACGTGGATGTACCATACGAATAAATTGCTTCAACATCTGTTCTGTAACAGTAAAATCTGCTATTACTCCATCCTTCATTGGCCTTATGGCTTCCATATTGCCAGGAACCCTTCCTAACATCTGTTTAGCTTCATGCCCCACAGCCTGAATAATTTTTTTTCCATGCGATCCACCATCATGGCGAATCGCAACAACTGATGGCTCATCAAGCACAATACCTTTGCCTCTAACATAAATAAGAGTATTAGCGGTACCAAGATCAATTGCCATATCACTAGAGAAATAACTACGTAGAAATCCAAACATTAATATCTAGCTTATTAAAAAATATTTAAAAAAACCTATTACTATTGAAATTAAAAAAATTGATTTTTTGTCTAATCAAATACAAGTAAATTATAATTATCAATTTTATAATAGGCAGCCTTTTATCAGGTACAATAACAAACTACCAGATTGCAAGTAACATCTTAACACATACAGAATATTTTATGACACTTGATAAAAATGATGTAGCTAATATTGCCAAATTAGCAAAAATAGAACTTAGCACAAAACAATGTGTTGATACCACTAATGAATTAAATGAAATTCTAAGTATTATTGACCGCATACAAAAAATAAACAATGAAGATAATGAACTTATTACGCATCCCATCTCATTGCATGAAAAAATTTCCATGTTTCTAAGAGATGATAGAGTTATAGACGAATGCTCAGATACTCTTATAGAAAAAGTTGCTAAAAATGCTCCTCAATTCGAAGATAACATGTTTTTAGTTCCTAAAGTAGTTGAATAGATTATGACAAAACCACTATTACACACAGAATTTGAAGGAATATCATCCCTACGTAAGGCTATTGTTAAAGGCGACATAAGTGCTGTAGAAATAGCAAAAAGCTGTTTAGATAGAATTGAATCCCTGGCTATAATAAATGCTTTCTTAGATATACGACCAGAAGTAACTATTTCTCAAGCTGAAAAAGTAGACAAGGAGATTTCAAATGGATTAATTAAACCTCTGTCAGGAATTCCAATTGCTCACAAAGACGTTTTTGTTACAACTGACTGGCATACAACTGCTGCTAGCAAAATGCTAGCAGGCTACTTTAGCCCATTTAATGCAACTGTTGTAGAAAAACTGAGAAGTGCTGGTGCTGTATCTCTGGGAAAATTAAATTGCGATGAGTTTGCCATGGGGTCAACAAATGAAAACTCAGCATATGGGCCAGTTGCCAACCCTTGGGATTATAGCAAAGTTCCTGGCGGGTCATCAGGAGGTTCTGCTGCTGTTATAGCAGCCAGAATGGTATATGCTGCTACTGCTACAGATACTGGAGGATCAGTAAGATTACCATCTGCTCTATGCGGTGTTAGTGGAATTAAACCAACATATGGCTCAACTTCAAGATATGGGATCATTGCTTTTGCATCTAGTCTGGATCAAGCAGGAATAATTGCAAAAAGCAGTAAAGACTTATTAGATCTTTTAGATACAATGATAGGCTTCGATGGTAAAGATGCTACTTGTTTAGCAAAATGTAACAATATAGAAAACCAACCAGGAAAGATACGTACAGATGTTAAAAATCATATTACTAAATTTAATAAAAATAATAGCTATCCACTAAAAGGCATAAGGATAGGACTTCCTAAAGAATTTTTTGGAGATAATTTATCTGAAGAGGTTTCAAAATCAGTTATAAAAGCAATATGTGATTTCGAAAACCTCGGTGCATCAATCGTTAAAATCTCACTACCATTAACTGAACTAACAATACCAACTTACTATGTCATAGCTTCAGCTGAAGCTTATAGTAATCTTTCTAGATTTGATGGGATACGTTATGGGCATAGAACAAAAAATTATAAAAACATCGATGAAATGATTACAAAATCTAGATCTGAAGGTTTTGGGTCAGAAGTAAAACGTCGTATATTGCTGGGAGCACATGTATTGTCTAGCAACAATTACGAGAAATTTTATTTAAAAGCTAAAAGTACTAGGAAGACTATCGCTCAGGATTTAAAAAATTCATTGCTAAATGAATGTGATGTAATAATGGGCCCAGTTTCTCAAAGAACAGCAAAAAATATCGGTGATAATTCAAGCAATACTCTGGACTGGCTAGCTGATATGTATACACTAGGAGCAAGCTTAGCTGGACTACCCGCAATGTCTATACCTTGTGGATTTGATAATAATAATCTTCCTATTGGGTTGCAAATTATTGGCAATTATTTTGATGAGGGATTGATACTAGCATTGTCCGATTGCTATCAGAATATTACTAACTGGCATAAACAATATCCAAAAATATAAGGCATAAGAAATGAAATCTGGATGGGAAATAGCTATAGGTTTGGAAACACACGTGCAACTCGCTACAAAATCTAAAATATTTTCTAGCAGTAGTACATTATTTGGATCACCACCAAACAAACAAGCAAGCGAAATAGATATGGCGCTACCAGGAACTATGCCCTCATTAAATTCTAAGGCAGTTGAATATGCTATAAAATTTGGGCTTGCCGTTGGAGCAACGATATCAAAGAATTCTATATTTGAGAGAAAACACTACTTTTATCCAGATCTTCCTAAAGGATATCAGATAAGTCAATTTAGAAAACCAATAATTAAAAACGGTACAATTTCTTTCTATCTAGATGGAGAAGAAAAAAAAGTTGGTTTGATACAAGCACATTTAGAAGAAGACGCAGGGAAATCTTTACACGGAAAATATAACAGCAGTATAGATCTAAACCGTGCTGGAGTTCCTTTATTAGAAATAGTAACTGAGCCAGTAATGAGATCGGCAAAAGAAGCATATATATACGCAAAAACGCTACATAACTTGGTTATTTGGCTAGGTATATGCGATGGCAATCTACAAGAAGGATCATTTAGATGTGATGCTAATGTGTCTGTTAACAAATCAGGTAGCACAATACTTGGAACAAGAACTGAGATTAAAAACTTGAATTCATTTAGATTTCTGGAAAAAGCTATTACATTTGAATTTAATAGACAAATTAAACTAATTGAAAACGGAGGCGAAGTAACACAAGAAACAAGATTATATGACTCTGAATATGATGAGACTAGGAGCATGAGAACAAAAGAAAGTGCTACTGACTATCGATATTTCCCTGATCCTGATCTGCAAATACTAAACATATCTAGTGAATACTTAGAAAAAGTTAAAAAAAACATGCCAGAACTTCCTTTTGACAAAAGTAAAAGATTCGAAGCAGATTACTCTCTTTCTAGAGAAGATGCCTTACAGATGACCGTCAATATACAGACATCTGAATATTTTGAGTCGGTTATAAAACATATTCCAAAAAACTGTGAAAAAATTGCTGCGAATTTTATAAGTCAAGAATTAAGCACTCTTATGAATCGTGATAATAAAAACATTAGCGAAATAAAGATTACAAGCCATATCCTAGCCTTATTGATAAACAGAATGATTGATGGAACCATATCTAACAAGAATGCAAAGCATCTTCTCTCAATTATGTGGAATAAAGATCGATATGATATTGATACCATAATAGAAGAAGAAGGTTTAGCTCAAATCAAAGACATAGCATTAATTATAGAATTAATAGATGAAGTCATATTAAATAATAAATCCGTAGTCATTGAATATTTATCTGGGAAGGGAAAAGCATTCAATTCATTGATAGGCCAAGTAATGAGAATAAGCAACGGTAGAATAGATCCTAGCAACATAAATACCATATTAAAACAAAGAATAGAAATCTATAGTAAAATAAACAAGTAATAATCGAATCTAGTGCTAAACCATAAAAAATCGCTAGAGAATTCCATATACTTCACGGTATTCTGAAATTCTCTCTCGATACTTAGATAAATTTATATCATTCATGACATTAGAAAAAATATCATTTAAAGAAGCAATACTAATAACTGGTATGCCATAAGTTTCTGCTACTTCCTGTACTGCTGATTTTCTAGAAGAAATACATCTGTCTACAGAACATTCCATTCTATCAAGAGCAATAAGCATAGCAACTGGTTCTGCTCCTGTCTTTTTTATTATACTTATCGATTCCATTGCTGAAATTCCTGAGGTTATGACATCATCTATTATAACAACCCTTCCCTTTAAAGGAGATCCTATCAATAACCCACCCTCTCCATGTGTCTTCATTTCTTTTCTATTGAAGGAAAAAGGTATATCCTTACCTAACATCAATGAATAATTAATTGATGTTGATATAACTAGCGGTATTCCTTTATAGGCAGGACCAAATATCATATCAAATGCAATTCCGGAATTAACTAAAGCATTTGTATAAAATCTTGATAATTTGTTAATGCTATAACCACTATCAAAACACCCAATGTTAAAAAAATATGGGCTATTCCTACCTGATTTGGTTTCAAAACTACCAAAACATAGCGCCTTGCACTGTAATGCAAATTTCACAAAATTAACTGCATTTTTTTGTAGAGAAATCATTTTAAACCTTTATAATGTTAAAAATAATTTATAGAATGTAGAGCACTAAGTCAAAATAAAGAAAATCAGTCTAATATTATACGAAAAAAGGTTAAATTTGTTAAAAATAACTTCTATTAATCTTAATGGAATAAGATCCGCTTTCCGAAAAGGATTTGTGCAATGGCTAAAAACTCATGAGCCTGATGTTGTTTGTATGCAAGAAACAAGAATTTCTTATAATGATCTGAGTAAAGAAATTAACAATCCATTGCTATACGAAGGATATTTTTTTTGTGCGGATAAAAAAGGATATAGTGGAGTAGGAATATATTCCACTATAAAACCTGAAAAAATTATAAAAGGCATAGAAAGCAATGAATTTGATTGCGAAGGTCGAGTAATTCGAATAGATTTAGAAAATATATCTATTATCAATGCTTATTTCCCATCAGGAACAAGTGGGCAAGATAGACAATCTGCAAAATTTAGATTTTTAGAAAAATTTGAACTTATTGTAAATAAAATATGCTATGAAAATCAGAAATATAATCGTGAATTCATATTATGCGGAGACTGGAATATTGCTCATAAAGAAATAGATATAAAGAACTGGAGAAACAACACCAAGAATTCTGGATTTTTACCTGAAGAAAGAAATTGGATAACAAAAATAATAGAAAAATATAATCTTATAGATGTTTTCAGGGAGTTAAATCATCAGCCAGATCAATATACCTGGTGGAGTAATAGAGGCAAATCTTGGGAAAAAAATGTTGGATGGCGTATAGACTACCAATTTGCTACACCTAATATTGCAAAGTTGGCTATTAATTGTGAAATCTATACAGAAAATAGATTCAGTGATCATGCTCCGCTTACTATAATTTATGATTTCAATATTTAAAATATAGCCATTTGCAAAAGAAAATATATAAGGTTAGAATTCCCAAAATAAATTAATTTATTGGATCTTGTTAAACATGTGATGAATAATTTATTAAAATCTGCTCTAATACATTGTTTATCAGTAATAATTAAAATTATCTTCTGTTAGAATCTAAACATGCCAGCTGTATTATATTACTATCCAACATTCGAAGCATGGTCTAGTGGCCTGCTTACAGGTCTAAGTTTATTTGCAGTTGTTGGCGCACAAAGCGCTTTCATACTGCGTCAAGGCATAATGCGATCACATATAATTACTGTGATAACTGTATGCGCACTATCTGATGCCATATTCATTACCCTGAGCGTTTTTGGCCTAAAAGAAATAATATTAATAATCCCTAGTTTTAAGAAAATAATACTAATTTTCGGAATATTGTTTCTTGTTAGTTACTCATACCAAGCAGCAAAAAGGTCTATAAATAACAATAGCAATCTTATAGCAGCTAGCGGTACAGCCATGACAAGGAAATCAGCGATACTAGGAGCACTAGGATTTAGTCTATTAAATCCTCACTTTTGGTTAGATCTAATACTAATAGGATCATTAGCCAGTATTTTTGATGATAGAAGCCTAGCATATGCGTTTGGGGTAATAATATCAAGCATACTATGGCTTATTGTACTTGGCCTAGGGTCACGTATGTTTGCTCCGTTTTTCTCTAGTCAAAGATCATGGAGGGTATTAGATGGTCTTATATCTATACTAATGCTATTCATGGCTGTGTTGTTGGCGCTTAAATTCGAAACATAACTATAAAAAACTATATAAAGTGAAGTTGCTACCGAATAATTTGCTAGGTTTTATTGAAATGCTGCCAAAAGTTTGGCGCGATACTATGCTCTCTTATGCTAATATAATGACGGTTCAGCATATAAATAAATTTATAGAGACAAGGTTATCAGATAACGCCATTATATACCCATTTAACCCAATGAAATCCTTACATGTAATATCATCAATCTCTGATATAAGGGTTATCATACTAGGACAAGACCCCTATCATGGCAAGGATCAAGCTCATGGATTTGCATTTTCCGTATTAGAAAATTGCAAGAAACCTCCAAGCTTAAAGAACATATGTAAAGAATTATCTCTAGAATATCCTAGTGTAGAATTTATAAGACTAAGTAATCTATCTTGCTGGGCTAATCAAGGAGTATTATTGCTAAACTCTATATTAACCGTAGAAGAAGGGAAACCATTATCACATAAAAAAATAGGATGGGAGAATATAACTGATTCTATTATAAAAATAGTATCTGAGGATAATTCGCCAAAAGTTTTTATGCTCTGGGGAAGTTATGCGCAATCAAAAAATTCCTTAATAAAATCAAGCCAAAGAGATCATTTAATACTTAAGGCCAACCATCCTTCCCCTTTATCTGCTTCCAGAGGACCATTACCATTTATAGGATGTAATCACTTTAAAATAGCTAATGAGTGGTTGATTAATCACAGAAAAAAGCCTGTTATATGGCAAATTTAATAAATAAGTAGATTCTTATAATGATTTAAGATATGCTGGATCGGTGACAAAAGGTGCTAATGCGCCTTGGTCTCATATTGGGTTTTTCAGAGCCCTATTGATAAACTTGTAATAGGTCTTCATTCATCGATTACCTGACCTCCTTTAGCCTGATATTTAAATAGAGATAGATTTGGTCGGCACGATGTTACCCGTCGATTGTCATTCAAATTATACAAGCCAAGTTTTGTATGATTTGAATAGCATAACATTTATATTTAATAATAAGGTAAAAGTATGTCTTTCGAAAAAATAGGAATCAATTCTAATATATTATCAGCTCTAAAAACATCAGGATTTGTATCACCGACTCCAGTACAAGAAGCAACTATTCCACAGGCATTATCTGGAAAGGATTTAATAGTATCTGCACAAACAGGCAGCGGAAAAACTGCTGCCTTTATGCTGCCTATATTACAAATGCTGTCACAGAAACCAAAATCTAATAACATCAATCCACAAGTGTTAGTATTAACTCCTACTAGAGAACTAGCTCTACAAATAACTAAAGCAACAGCATCCTATGGCATAAATATGCCATGGCTAAGAATAGCAACTATAGTTGGCGGCATGCCCTATAGAAATCAAATAAGAGCTTTGTCTAAAAGGGTTGATATATTAGTAGCAACACCTGGCAGGTTGATAGATCAAATGAAATCTAATAAGGTTAGTCTAACTAGCATACAAACACTAGTTCTTGATGAAGCAGATAGAATGTTAGATATGGGATTTATAGAGGATATAGAAACAATTGTTAAAAATACCCCAAGAGACCGCCAAACTATGTTATTTTCAGCAACTATTGATGAATCAATAGCACGACTTGCAAAGAAAATGATGAATAATCCCCAACATATTGCACTAACTAGTAGCAAACAAAAACATGACAACATAACTCAAAAATTATTTTATGCTGATAATAATGAACATAAAGTTAAACTATTAAACCATGTTCTTAATGAATCATCTTTAGATCAAGCAATAATATTCACATCAACTAAAAAAGGTGCAGACAAATTAGCGGAATGTCTATCGGATAATGGATTTTCTGTTGCTGCATTACACGGCGATATGAATCAAAGACAACGTACACGCACCATATCCCAACTACAAAAAAAACAAATTCGTGTATTGGTTGCTACTGATATTGCAGCCAGAGGGATTGATATAAACGGAATTAGTCATGCTGTTAATTTTGATTTACCTATGCAAGCTGAAGATTATGTGCACAGAATTGGACGTACCGGACGAGCAGGAAGAAATGGTTCAGCGTTGAGTTTAGTAACAAATGAAGAAAAACATAAAGTGCGTAGGATCGAAAAATATATAGGACAAACTATTTCTACTGAAACAATAGAAGGCCTAGAACCTAAAGTTACTAGATCTTCTAATGATATTTCAAATAAAAGAAATAAACATAGAGTCAACACCAGTAGAAATGGACTATCCGATAAAAATAATACACCTAGAAGATTTTCTTCCGTAAATAAAACAAAAGAAAAAATGGATACAAAAAACCCATCTTCTATTAGAGCCGCTTCTAAAAGCAACAACAATCAAAACAGAAAACAAAACACATCTAAAAGAAACAATTTCAAAGAAAGCATTAGAGATAATAAATTTTCTGAATCTAGAAGAATATAAAAGATTCTTTAATAGAAATGAACACAATTAAGTCTCTTTTAAAACACTTGCATCCATCATCAACAAAACACTCAAGACAGATGATGGATTTTCTAAAAAGAAAAATTAGAGCCTCAACGGAAAAAGCAATAAAATTTGAAGACTGGATGTTCGAAGCGCTATACAATCCCTTTCTCGGTTACTATACATCTAAGAATGATATATTATTCAACGAAAGGGATATACTGAAGAATGCTCCTATTAACGGAGATTTTATTACCGCCCCAGAATTGACGCCAATATTTGCAAAAACAATATCAAAACAAATTGATCAAACACTAAATTATCTTGGATCCAAGGATATTATAGAGTTTGGTGCAGGATCGGGTATACTAGCTAAAAATATCATACAAGAATTTATGAGTATCGGTATAAACGTTAATTATAAAATAATAGAAATCTCAAATTCTTTAATTTCCATCCAAAAACAAACTTTAGCTTCATTTAATAATCAAGTCGAATGGTTATCTAGTTTACCAAATAAGTTTAAAGGCTGCGTCATCGCTAACGAATTATTAGATGCAATGCCAGTATCAATATTTCATTATTCAGAAAATAAAAACATCATGGAAAAATGGGTTGGATTAGATCAAAGAGAAGAATTTATCTGGATAAATAAGCCTGCAGATGATAGGTTATTAAATGCAATGAATAAGATAATACCTCTAATAGGTCCTAACTACACATCAGAAATAAACTTTCAAAGTGAAGCCTGGGTAAGAACTATACCAGAGTGGCTAGAAGAGGGAGTAGTATTTATAATAGACTATGGATTTCCACGCTATGAGTACTATCATCCACAACGCATAACCGGTACATTAATGTGTCATTTAAATCATATGGCATATTCAGATCCTTTTACAGCACCTGGAATACAAGATATAACATCACATGTTGACTTCTCTTTAATAGCTGAATCATCAATAGAAAATGGATTGAATATACTAGGATACACTTCATTAGCAAATTTCCTTATAAATTCCGGGATAACAAACATTATCAATGATCTAGATAGATCCGATATAAAGAATCATATTAAAAATATAGGAGCTGTTCAAAAACTAATATCAGAAACTGAGATGGGAGAACTATTCAAAGTAATAGCAATAGGAAAAAACTTCCAAGAAGAGCTCATGGGATTTTCAAATAATGATAGATCTCAAAAACTATTAGTCTAATTCGTTCAAAATTCTCATCCTTTCTTTCTCTAATATATTTTTTATTTGGAGCGGGGCTTTACCATAAACATCTATAATGCTGCCTATATTAATCCTAACTATATTATTCAATATATAATACCATCTATCTATATCAAACCTTTCTAATGTATAAAGAACTCTCAATAACTCAATAAAACGATTAGGCCTTCTAAAGAAATCTACTTTATATAGAAGATTCATTACCCTCCTACTATCCTTAACATCTGATCTGAAAATATTATCTGCAATTAACGGGAGTAGTTTTGAATAATCTTTGCATGATGATGGCACTTTAAGTTTATTGCCTATATCTTCTATTTTATTAGAATTTATACATAATAAAGCATACCTGCCGGCTAAACTAATATCAACAGAAAATTTATTTAAAGCCTCCTTAACTGACTGGTTCAAATTCAACTCAGGTGCAACATAATCAATAGCTTTAGTTTTTAACATAAAATCTATCATTTTAGCGGGAGACTTCTCCATAAGACCTGAAGATAATTCCTTCCAAATCCTTTCTGGTCGCAAATATTTAATCTCCCCGCTATTTACTAGATTACAACATAGACTTATTGTGTCTCTTGCTACTTGAAAAGTATCAAATTTAGCACAGAATCTAGCTAATCTAATGACACGCAAAGGATCTTCTACAAAAGCAGGCCCAACATGACGTAGGATACCTAAATTTAAATCAGTCACGCCTCCGCAAGGATCAATTATCTCGCCTTCCTTATTTATTGCAATAGCATTTATTGTTAAGTCTCTACGTCTCAAATCATCCTCTAGCGTTACATCATTACCTGTATAAAACTCAAACCCATTATAACCTAACCCTACTTTTTTCTCTTTCCTTGCTAGAGCATACTCTTCCCTACTAATTGGGTGCAAAAAAACTGGGAAATTCTTGCCAACTATTTTAAAACCTCTATTCTCCATTTCATAAGGAGTAGATCCTACTACTACCCAATCCCTATCCTTAATCGATAAGTTGCATAAACTGTCACGTACAGAACCACCTACCGCATATATTTCAAGACCATGAGTGAACTTATCTTCATACATATAATTATTTCTCATAGATTAAATATACATATATCATATTAACAATATTTCTAATAAAAAGTAGTATTATATTTCATAGAATTGATATAAGTTACTCACAATAATATAACCTTATATAAAAACTATATAGGCAAAAAATGACAAATAAAAGAATTAGATTGCTGCTTAAAAACAAAAGATTAGAAATGTCTATAAAAGATAGAGATAGTGGTAGCTATCTTATAGAAAAACAACTTTATTTTTGGATAAAAAACACTGCCGCAGAAGAGTATGAAGCAGGTAATATTATACAAATAGCAACATTCTGGCCAATGCCATTAGAACCTAAAATTGTATCGCTAAATCATAGACTATCAAAACTAGATAATGTTAAACTTAGTTTACCTGTTACTAACGATCTAGATAAATATATTGAATTTAAAGAATGGAATCCAAGTATAGCTATGATAAGAGGGAGATATGGTATATTGGAACCATCTTCAAGCTCCATAGTAGCACAACCTCATATAATATTAGTGCCAACTTTGGGATATAGCAATAATGGCGACCGAATAGGATACGGCAGTGGTTATTATGATCGAAAATTATCAGAGCTTATAAATCAAAAATATAAATTTATAACTATAGGAATAGCGTGGGATCAGGGGTTAATAAAAGAACCTTATAAAGCTGCTAAACATGACATTAAATTAGATGCAATAATATCACCAAAAGGATGGGTCAAAGAACCACCTAAAATTACTAACCTTTTTGATAATATTAAAAACCGCATCTCATCAAGATTAGCAATATAATTTATATAAAAATATAATGATGGTTGTGTTATGCCATTGGCAACTAGTTTAATGAGATTCTTATTCTATTAATATTATATAAACTAAGCTAGATGTTGTTTTTGCGCAGATAACCATTTGACCTTATACGACTCCATACATCTAGTTTCTCCTCATTACTAAAAAACACCCAGTTAGAAACTTCAAACAAGGTGCGCCCGCAACCACGACAGATATCGTCAAAAAGTGTAGTGCACACACCTACACAAGGAACATCAGTAATACTTAAAATACTATCTTCAGAATTCTCATCTGAAGACTTTGATACCAATGTCATTTGTAAAATTGCCTCAAAATAAATTATATAAAACGCTTTATTTCTTTGATTTTATCTATTTTCTCCCATGTGAATTCTGGCTCTGAACGTCCAAAATGACCATAAGTAGCAGTCTTAAGGTAGATAGGCCTTAATAAATCTAACATATTTATAATGCTTTTAGGACGCAAGTCAAAAACATCTGAAACTAATTTGGAAATTTCATTGTCTGGAATAATACCTGTTCCTTCCGTATAAACGGTAACATTAATTGGATCTGAAACACCGATAGCATAACTAATTTGTACTTGACACTGCTTAGCTAAACCTGAAGCCACAATATTTTTCGCGATATATCTAGCTACGTAAGAAGCTGAACGATCTACTTTGGACGGATCTTTTCCAGAAAATGCTCCCCCTCCATGAGGACAAGCACCACCGTATGTATCCACAATAATTTTTCTACCAGTCACACCACAGTCACCCTTTGGGCCACCAATTACAAAACGACCAGTAGGATTAATAAGAAACTTTGTCTTGCTTGTAATAATACCTTCTGGAAAACTAGGTTTTATAATTTCTTCAATCACCGACTCTACTATTGTCTTATGCGCAACATCAGGAGAATGCTGAGTTGAAAAAACAATAGTATCAACACTATGAGGTCTACCATTGACATACCGAAAAGTTACTTGAGATTTTGCATCGGGACGCAACCATGGTAATCTACCGTCTTTTCTTAATTCACTCTGACGTTGAACTAGTCTATGAGCATACCATATCGGAGCTGGCATAAGACAAGGAGTTTCATCACAAGCATAGCCAAACATCAAACCCTGATCCCCTGCTCCCTGTTCTAAAGGGTTTCTATTGTCATCTGAAGATATACCAACTGCTATATCAGAAGACTGTTTCCCATAAGAAGAAATAACAGTACAATCATTATAATTCATGCCATAATCCGAACTATCATATCCAATGCTTTTGATGATATCTCGCGCTATTTTCACATAATCTATCTCTGCAGAAGTAGTAATTTCACCAGCTAGAACTATGATACCGTAACCACATAAAGTCTCAGCTGCAACACGAGCATCAGAATCAACTGCTAATATGGTATCCAATATCGCATCAGAAATCTGATCCGCTATCTTATCTGGATGTCCTTCAGAAACTGATTCTGAAGTAAATAAAAAATCGTTATTCGGCACAAAAATGATTCCTTGTAATAATTTAGGTTGAGCTAGCTTAGAGCAGGACTATTTTAGTTATTTCATATTAATTTATAAATTAAGGATGTCCTCTAATTTCAAAACTAATCAAATCACTGATAGTATATTAATTAAACTAATTGCTTGCCTAAATTTGCTTTAAATAAAGATTAAAAAACACATAAAAATAATTTCAAAATCGATATATAACACTAAGTTATAGCTGTTACAAGATATTAATATATTTATATCTTGTATAAATAGCAAACAAGATGTAGCACATCTTTAAAAACACTTAAATTTACTAAACCTATTATCTATACATTTGAAAAAGTTTAACAATCAATAAATTGATGATGTCTTGTAAAACTTCTGTAGACCCTATGAATATTATTTCCTATACAATAATGTATAATACCTAATAATATAACAATAGGGCAAATGTAAATTAGACAGTGTTTTCATATTTATGTTAGATATATTGCAATAGCTAATAATAGTTAAACAATTACAAAGAGAACGTTAATTATATTCTTTCTTTATGCTCTGAGTAAATTTACTTAATCAAATATTCTAAATAAATACTAGACTCTATTAACATAATATTATATGAAAAATGTGCTATTGTACTATGATAATTATGTTTGGATATATCATCTATTCCTCAATAAGCTAATTAACACTACAAAAAAACAAAGAGGTTATTTTCGAATCTAGCTGCACATTAAATTTAATGAATCTTCCTAATAATTGAACAATACAGTGACTTATTTATATATAAAATTTCGACAATTAAAAATCCTAATCCTGGAATTTATTTTTAAAAAATTATCCAGATTAAATGATGAATATAGAATAAAAATAAGCAGTATTTTCAAGTATATTATTTATATCCTTTTGAGGAAAAGAGTGAGGATAGCACGCAAGAATCTAAATGCTTGCTTCCCGCATTTAGATAAAAAAACGATAAAAAATTTACTGCTCGAACACTGTAATGCAATAGCGCTATCAGTTATTGACAGGAGTATATTATGGTATGGAAAGCCAGAAAGGATAAAATCTATAGTTAGCATAGAAAACATAAATATCATTCAAGACCTAATCAACAATAAAAAAAAGGTTATGATACTTATGCCTCATTTATTAGGAATGGACGCTGCTGGCACTATATTAAGCTTAAATCTACAAACCATGGCATGCATATATAGACCATCCGGTGATAATGAATTAAACTATTTTGTTAAGAAAGGAAGGTCAAGATTTAACAATACCATATTAATAGCTAATAAAAATAATATTAGAAAAATGATTAAGCATTTTTCAGAATATAGACCTGTAGTTTACCTGCCTGATATGGATTTTGGATCAAAACAATCTATATTCGTTCCATTTTTTGGAATACAAACATCTACTCTAACTACAACTGCTCTTATAGCAAAAAAATGGGATGTTATAGTAGTGCCTATGACCCCTTATATTGATACAAAAACTGGAAAATACAAAGTCATAATAATGGACCCCTTAAAAGATTTTCCGGGCAAGCTCTCAGTAGAAGAAGCTACTACTCTAATAAATCAAAAAATAGAAACTTGGATAAGAAGAGCTCCATCTCAATATTATTGGATACATAGAAGGTTTAAGACAAGACCTAATGGACAAAAGAGCTTATACTAATTTTGAAACAAGGAATTAAATAAATGAAACTGGATTTCACAAAGATGCATGGCATAGGCAATGATTTTATAGTTATAAATGGAATAAATCAATCGGTAATGATGACAACAGGACTTGCTAAGGCTCTTGCAGATAGAAATTTCGGTATAGGAGCAGATCAAATTCTATTAGTAGAAAAAACCAATAATAGTGGTGCTGACTTTCGATATAGAATATTCAATGCAGATGGTAGTGAAGTGGAGCACTGTGGTAATGGAGCAAGATGCTTTGTTAGATTCATACATAAAAATGGATTGTCATATAAGAACCCTATAACAGCAGAAATATCAGGAGGAACAGTAATATCTCTATATGAAAATAATGATGGTTCAGTCATAGTTAACATGGGGGCTCCTAAATCACTTCCTTTTGATAGTTCAAAATTGAAGTCAAAAATACAATCACATGAGATATTGTGGCAACTAGAATCAACAATTGGCACAAAGATATATTTTTCTGTATTGTCTATACCTAACCCTCATGCAGTGATATATGTAGAAAAACTTAATGACAATTTTATTAAAGAAATAGGACCTTTTTTAGAATCTAATGTAATATTCTCACAAGGAGTAAATGTTGGATTTGCACAAGTAAAAAATCGTAATAATATTTCACTGAGAGTTTACGAAAGAGGATCGGGAGAAACTTTATCCTGTGGTACTGGAGCATGTGCTGCTGTAGTCTCAGGAATTAGAAGAGGCTTATTAGATTCTCCAGTATATGTAAACACACGCGGCGGCACCCTATTAATATTTTTGGATGGGGAAAATATACAAATGCAAGGACCAGCTGAATTTGTATTTGATGGCGCTATAGACATAACCAAACTTTTGTCTCAAAGAGCTGCTATGAATAAATCTATATAGCACTTTCCTTATATTTCATAAAAAAACATAAAGGTGATTTATTGATAAAAAATAAAGATTTTAAAAAAAATAATCTTAAGAAACCACTAAGTGATTGGTTGGTATACATTTATACCAATTTGCGCTATTCAAAGAATACCTTTGATAACTATAAACATGACCTATCTTTACTAAATGAATTCACAGGTGAAAACAATATTTCTCTAGAGGAAGTAACCACAGAAAACGTGCGAAATTTTTTTGCAAAAAAACACTCCCAAGGCGTTGGTCCTAAAGGAATAGCAAGAACTTTGTCAGCATGGAGAAGTTTCTACAAGTGGTGGGGACCAAAAATTAATATGATGAGCAATCCAATATCCGGAATTCGTCCACCAAAAGCGACTCGTCCTTTACCAAAATCACTTTCAGTCGATCAGATAAAAAACTTGCTTGACATGAATGAGTATCAAGCAAATAAAACCTCTGATTGCATAATATTCCGTGATCAAGCTATTTTTGAATTATTGTACTCTAGCGGATTACGTTTATCTGAATTAATATCAATCGATATAAAATATGAATCTAATATAAACTATAAATCTACAAGTTGGATAAACTTGAATCAATCAGAAATAATAGTTCTAGGAAAAGGAAACAAACAAAGAAAATTACCAATAGGTAATACTGCTCTAAACGCTATAAAGAAATGGATTGATTTGCGCGAGAAATTTGTATTAAAAACTAACTCGATAAATGATAGGCATGCCCTATTTCTTGGAATAAAAGGAAGAAGGATCTCACCTAGAGTTATTCAGATGCAATTATTAAAACTGTCTAAAACATCAAATTTATGTATGCATATATCCCCTCATATGATCAGACATAGTTTCGCAAGTCATTTGCTACAATCCTCGCAAAACTTACGTGCTGTACAAGAGCTCTTGGGTCATAAAACAATATCAACAACCCAAATATACACGAAACTTGACTTCCAGCACTTGGCATCTGTATATGACAAAACACACCCAAGAGCAATAAGAAAAAAATAATCAAACTATATCAATAATTTTATAACCATTTTGATAAATTAAATTGACGCTTAATTTCTTATAACATATGCTTATGGACTTGAACTAGTCTATGACAAATTAAATAAATATTGAATCAAGTCTGAAATTCGTTGATCTTGGTCATATTAAATGTCTTCATATAGCTATAGTGTACATATCAATACACTATCTAACTCAATAGAGAATATAGTTATGGCACCTTATAGAGATTTAAATAATATGATACCAGTAACAATAATTACTGGATTTTTAGGCGCTGGGAAAACTACTTTAATAAAAAATATTCTATATAAATTAAAAGATTACCAACTTGCTATTATAGAAAATGAATTTGGACCTGAAAGCATCGACAATGAACTATTATTTCAAAATTCAAAAGAAGAAATTATAGAATTATCTAATGGTTGTATATGTTGTTCTATACGTGGTGATCTGGTTAAAACTTTAAATGATCTCAAAACAAAAAAGTTAAATAAATCGTTAAATTTTGACCATGTTATAATAGAAACAACTGGCATAGCAAACCCAGGGCCAATTTGTCAAACGTTCTTTATTGATAATGATATAGCTAATTATTATAGATTAGATTCTGTAGTTGCTTTAGTAGATGCTAAGCATGGTATCGATACATTAAAAAATCAAATAGAGGCACAAAAACAAATAGGCTTTGCCGATCGAATTCTAGTGTCAAAATCTGATTTGGTTGATGATAAAGAATTTAATTTGCTAAAAAAACACTTAATAAAAATAAATCCAAGATCCCCTATAAAAAAGACAAATTATGGAGATATAAACATAGAGGATATATTGAATATTAATGGCTTTAATTTAAATGATGCACTGGATATAAACTCAGAATTTATAAACCAAGAAGAACATATCTGTTCTGAAGATTGTCATCATAATAACGAGATAAGTTCGTTTGTTTTTTTATCAAATAAGCCATTTTGTTCTAAAAAATTAGAAATAGTTCTGAGCTATCTTACAGAAAAATATGGTCCTAATATGTTGAGGTACAAAGGCATTCTGTATATGCATGACACAAACAAACGCATTATACTCCAGGGAGTTCATATGCTAATGGGAGCAGAACAAGGTAATGAATGGGAGTCCGCACAAAAACCAAATACAAAAATAGTTTTTATAGGTCATAAATTACCCAGAGAACTATTTGTAGAAAAGTTAAATGAATGCACTATGGATATTAGTGAAATTTAATACTATGAACTTTAGTTAAAGTAATCGCTTGTTTCTAATAGCATTAAATTATTAATGGGTACCTTTAATATGAAAAATAATGATAAAAATATAAATAAATATGCTCCAAATGGAAGAAATAACAATTTTTTAAGTGAAAACTATATTCTTTCGATGTCAGAAGAGGATTACATGAATGATGTTCAACTGTCATTTTTTAAAAATAAACTTAAACAATTAGAGCAAGAAATTTTATTAAAAGCAGAGGAAACTACTGAATACCTAAGAGAAACTCAATTTGTACCAGACCCTGCCGATAGAGCTACTATAGAGGAAGAACATACGATCGAACTAAGAACTAGAGACAGAGAACGCAAATTATTGAAAAAAATACAGAAATCAATTTCTAGAATAGAGACTGGTGAATATGGCTGGTGTGAAGAGACAGGTGAACCTATAGGAATACCTAGACTCTTAGCAAGACCAACTGCAACTTTATCTCTAGAGGCGCAAGAAAGAAGAGAAATGCGACAAAAACTATATGGTGGATAGTAATCTTATACTCTTTTATAAGCATCATATTCTTAAATTTAAATATGAATTTCCCTTATGACTTTCAAGTTTTTGGAAGTATGCTGACTAGTTATATATTAAATATGGAGGTTTTATGGAATCGTTTCATGCTACGACCATAATATGTGCCCGTCGTGGCAATAAAGTTGCATTGGGTGGTGATGGACAAGTAACCATGGGCAATATAGTGATAAAAGGCACAGCAAGAAAAATTCTACGTCTTCACAAAGATACAGTGCTGGCTGGTTTTGCTGGAGCCACAGCGGATGCTTTCACACTACAAGAATTATTTGAAGCAAAGTTAGACAAGCATCAGGGCAATCTAATAAGATCTGCTGTAGAAATGACCAAAGACTGGCGTACAGATAGGATTCTAAGACGTCTAGAAGCTATGCTAATAGTAGCCGATATAGAACATACTTTAGTGCTTACTGGTAATGGTGATGTTCTTGAACCAGAACATGGTATAGCTGCTATAGGATCTGGTGGAGCCTATGCACATGCAGCGGCTATGGGGTTAATTTCTAACACAGAATTATCTCCGTTAGACATAGTAAAAAAATCGCTAATGATTGCATCAGAATTATGCATATACACTAATGGTAACCATATCATTGAAACTTTAGATAATTAATTGCTATTACTCAAATAATTACATACTATTAATAAGGAAGGAATTAAGACATGTCAGCTTCAAGTATGACACCAAGAGAAATAGTTCTTGAACTGGACAAGTATATTGTTGGACAGAATCGCGCCAAAAAATCTGTAGCGATAGCATTAAGGAATCGTTGGCGAAGACAACAAGTACCAGAGAACTTGCGTCAAGAGATATATCCAAAAAATATTTTGATGATAGGACCAACTGGTGTTGGCAAAACTGAAATAGCACGCAGATTAGCAAAATTGGTTAATGCCCCTTTCATTAAGATAGAAGCTACTAAATTTACCGAGGTTGGATATGTAGGTAGAGATGTAGATACTATAATTAGAGACTTAGTAGAACATTCTATAAAACAAACTAGAGAAATAGAAATACTATCGATCAGATCTCAGGCTGAAGATTCTGCTGAGAATCGTATCCTAGATATACTAATCCCTAATTCCAGATTAGATGAAGAATCAGATCAAATTAATGAAAATAATACAAGACAAACATTTAGGAAACGTTTGAGAGAAGGAAGACTAGATAATCTAGAAATAGAAATAGAAGTTAACGCTACAACACCACAATTCGATATAATGACTCCTCCAGGCATGGAAGAAATAGCAGATCAATTAAAAAATGTTTTTGCTGGAATTGCTAGTGAAAAGAAAAAACAAAAAAAAGTAAAAATAAAAGAAGCTTTTAAGATTTTTGTAGAAGAGGAGTCTTCAAAAAGAATTAATGAAGATGATATAAGATTTAATGCTATAAGAAATGTAGAGCAAAATGGGATTGTATTCCTAGATGAGATAGATAAAATTGCAACAAGGAATAGATCTGACAATGCAGAAGTTTCTAGACTTGGCGTTCAAAGAGATTTGCTTCCTCTAGTTGAAGGAACGGCTGTAAATACTAGATATGGCATAGTAAAAACTGATCATATCTTGTTTATTGCATCAGGAGCATTCCATTTATCAAGACCATCAGATCTTATACCAGAATTACAGGGACGATTTCCAATAAGAGTAGAACTGAATTCCTTATCTATAGAGGACTTTTCCCATATACTATGTGATACAAATGTATCTCTTACTAAACAATATTCGGCTTTAATGGAAACAGAGAATGTAAAACTTGATTTTCAAAAAGATGGGATAATTAAAATAGCAGAACTAGCATCTTCTGTTAATGAGCGAACAGAAGATATAGGAGCTAGACGACTATATACCTTAATGGAGAAACTTCTAGAAGAACTGTCTTTTGATGCTTCTAGTTCCAGCGGAAAAACTATAGCAATTGATTCGGCCTATGTTGAACAACAATTAAAGGAAATAGTACTAAATCAGGACTTGTCTAGGTATATTTTATAAAAAAAACAGAAAGTGATAATGTATTGTACGATCATTATCACTTTTAACTATACAATAATCTATAAAATCACAAAATGAAAAACACTTTAGGAGATGCGTATAACAATTTATATATATTATCAAAATGATCTCTAGATACAACATTAACATTTAAGGTCAAACTAACATATTTCCCAGACTTGCTTATAATTAAATTGTCATGTGAATAATCTATGTTGATATCAGAAGAGTTTAATATACTAAATATATCATCAGCAAATCCAGGATCATTCTTCCCAATAATTTTAACTGGAAAATTATTGGGATAAATATCACTTATTGATTCATATGTAGTCATAAATAAACTTAACTAATTTCCAAACCAGCGTCTTATCATATCTTTAACTCTTCCAAATAAACCAGCTCTATTAACACTATTCTGTATTCTTAGGTTGATGGTTTTTAATATTTGATTGTCTAAACTAAATTGCAAGACCCCAACAATCTGATCCTTATACAACGGAGCGATTAATGGCTCAATCCTCTCCATTACCAATTTTACATCTCCTGCTCTACCTCTAGGAACAGATAACCACAACTGATCTCTTGGTCTAAGATTGGTTTTTTCAGATACTCCTTCCCAAACTCTAGCCTCTAATGATCTTGAATCTTTATCTTCAAACATAGCTATAGTATCAAAATTCTGAAATCCCCAGTTTAAAAGCCTTAAACTTTCTTCAGTTCTTATAGCTTCATTGTTAGCACCCAATAATACTGCTAGTATACGGCGATCTCCCCTCAGCGCTGTAGAAACAAGGCAGTATCCAGCCGTATCTGTATGTCCAGTTTTTAAACCATCTACAGATGAATCAGACCATAATAAACGATTACGATTTGTCTGAGTTATACCATTATAAGTAAATTCTTTTTGTTTATAATAATGTAAGAAAGATTCATGCTTTTTTAAAAAATTTATTGATAATAAAGCAAGATCACGAGCAGTGGTCAAATGACATGGATCAGGTAAGCCAGTAACATTAGTGAAATTACTGCTATTCATGCCAATTTTTTTTGCTTCACGATTCATTAAATAAACAAATGAATCCTCGTCCCCGCTCATAGACTCAGCTAAAGCAATAGAGGCATCATTACCTGATTGTACAATCATGCCCTGTAATAAATCATTAATGGAGACTTTTTTATTTGGTTCTAGAAACATTCTAGAACCAACAGTTCTCCAAGCTTTCTCAGATACAACAACATTATGATCTATATCTAAACGCTTATCTTCTATCGCTCCAAATATCAAATAAGCCGTCATGATTTTTGTTAAAGAAGCAGGCTCAACTTTCAAGTCTGGGTTAGAAGAGGCAAGTACTTGTTCACTATTCACATCTATAATGATCCATGACCTAGAAGATATCTTTGGTTTAGGTAAAAATGAAACATTACTAACAGGAATTGATAATTTATCAGCATCTTTATAAATTGATAAAATGCTATCTACCTTATCATTATCTGATCTTACAGACAAATATGAGCTCATTAAAATTATTAAAGAGACTGATAAAATAAGTCTTGAAATGAAACTTAACAGATATTTAATTTTTAAAAACATATTCATCAGTTAATATGAGATTTAATAAGTTACACCTATAAAGTACATTTATGCACCCGATAAGCATCTAACAAAAACAATGTTGAAATTATAAAATAATCAGCAAGAAGACGACACATTAATACTTAGGTAAGATGCTACTATTCGTCGTAATATTAACAACCTTCCATGAAAAAAATGAGTACAAGATGGGATCATAACAATAGGCAAAGATTTTGGTCTAATCCATTCTAATAACTCATCAAAAGGCACTACTTCATCATCTTCCCCATGAATTATTAAACTATTATCCGGCAAAGAAACTTTTTTAAACTCAAAACGATGTACGGCAGATCCGATAAGGATTAAAGATTTATATAAACTGTATTTATTATTGTGCAATAGGGAAGAATATACTTGTGCCGCCACAGCAGAACCAAAGGAAAAGCCAGCCAACATTATAGGCAATTTTGATAGTTCTGGATAAATCAAGTGTATCTGTGACAACAAATAAAGCATATCTTCTGTCTCCCCAATGGCATTATCAAAAGCACCATCAGACTTACCAACACCTCTAAAATTTGGTCGTACAGAAACCAACCCTCTATCAGAGCACTCGCTTGCAACAGTTGTCACTATCTTATTATCGCGAGAACCACCATATAATGGATGAGGGTGTAATACAAGAGCCAACCCAAGGATCTCTCCTAACGGCCACTCTATAGCACAGTCTATATTTCTAGACTTGCCGCCAAAACAAATTTTTTCAAATCTTGAGCCCATAAGAATAACAAAAAATATCAATATCTAAGTTGAGCATTATATATCAATGAACATAAAATATCTTATAATAATAATCGCAAATGGACAATTAATTTTATATTTTAAATTTCTATATAACATGTGTTATATAGAAATAATACTATATTAAGCAAGGTTACAATTTATATATGCTAGAAAGCTACAAAAATCTTACTGCTGATGGCATAGTCGAGAAATTAAAAAAATATCTTACAAGTTTCAAAAAAATATCTTGGAAAGAATCAACAGGGTCTACTAATTCGGACTTAATTTCTCTTATAAAAAATAATAGTGTTACAATACCATGTCTATTAGGGGCAAATCACCAATATAATGGCAGAGGAAGAAATGGTAAAACCTGGGTAGATGACTTTAAATCAACGCTAATGTTTTCTTGTGCTTTTAATTTTCATGAATCTAATATAGACTTAAGCATGCTACCTATCATTATAGGAATGGCTACATGTGAATCTTTGCAAGAACTATCTCATACGAGAGAAATAGGTCTAAAATGGCCAAATGATATATACTGGAGAAATAAAAAACTGTCTGGTATTTTGATAGAAATCATTAAAAATAATAATATAGTTATAGGGATAGGAATAAATATAGATAATACAGATAAATTATCAGGAAGAATAGATAGAGAAATAACTAGCTGGAAACAAATTATTAATAGTTATTTATCTATCAATGATTTTATAGATATAATACGTTCATTATCTTTATCTTGGCTAAAATCTATAAAATTGTTAGAAACATGTGAATCATCATCAATTATTAAACAATTTCATAAAGTAGACGTTTTATACGGCATACCTGTTACAATTGAAAATCATGATACCAAAATACATGGTATCGCTTGTGGGATAAATCATAAAGGATGTCTAGTTGTAAAAACAGCTACTGACACTCATATTGCACATATTGGCAACGTCTCTGTTAAATTTTAATATGATACTTTTAATCGACTCTGGTAATAGCAGAATAAAAATAGGCTGGTCATTAAATAAGAATGGATGCATCCATAGAGAACCACATGTAAAAATATTTGATAATTTAAATATAAGGTCTCTTGGTCAGTGGCTATCTTGCTTGCCAAAAAAACCAAATCATGCTTTAGGAGTTAATGTAGCTGGAAAGCATCGTGAAAATGTAATAGAAAATGAACTAAATAATATTAACTGTAAAATTGAATGGATAGTTGCTCAAACAAGAACATCTATACTAATAAACGAGTATAAAAATCCTAATCAATTAGGAGCAGATAGATGGGCAGCAATGCTAGGAATAGTGGAGAAACAGAAGAAAATTCACCCCCCACTAATTGTAGCAAGCTTCGGAACAACAACTACGATAGACATAATAAGCCCCAATAATATTTTTATAGGAGGTATAATTCTTCCTGGATCTTTCATGATGAGACAATCGCTAACAAACGGAACAGCAAATCTACCAATGTCTAGCGGAGAATCAATTGATTTGCCATTAGATACTATTAACTCTATAAATTCAGGAGTTTCCTCAGCACAATCTGGTGCATTAGCACGGCAATGTATAATAACATTTAAGAAATATAATGAATTCCCAATAATATATGTAACCGGTGGGTTATGGCTAGAACTAGAAAAAGAAACTAGACAATTAATTAATGAGATAGCGTTTAAAAGCAGAAGCGAAAAAAAAACAGAAATAATATATGAAAATAGACCAGTACTAGATGGATTAGCTATCATTTCTAGAAATTATAACTAACTAATAAAATATTTTACAAAAAAACTTCTATCTCCCTAATCACTCTATCAATAGAGCCTCTATGCGAATTTATCCACGACTTAGCGGATTCTCTCATTAGAGAAACTTTATTTGAATCTTCTAATAAGTATTTCGCCATATTTATTGCCTCTTTAACATTAATCGCCCTTAATATAACACCAAATTCTTCTGCATCCACAGATAAATCTTGAAAATTAAAAGTATGAGGACCTACAATTACAGGAATATTGGCAAAACACGCCTCTATAAAATTATGACCACCTAGTGGAGCAAAACTACCAGCAACTATAGAGACATCTGTCATCCCGTAGTAAAAAAACATCTCGCCCATAGAATCCCCTAATATAACACTAATATTATTAAGTGATCGGCCATCAGATATAGATGATTTTCTTTCAAATGTTATATTCTCTTTTTTTAAGTAATCGGCAATAATATCAAACCTTTCTTCATGACGAGGCACTATCAGAAATATAATTTCATCCTTTCTGCATTGCTTTATATGCTCTATAAATATAGACTCTTCATTTTCTCTTATACTAGCTATAAGAACTATAGATTTTTTTATATTTTTTTTAAATTCTGCTCCTTTTTGTATTTGGTATTTAGGAACAGATATATCAAATTTAATATTACCAGTAACTATAGGTGATAAGGCTCCTGCTTTTTTTAACAAATAAGCATCTGAAATTGTTTGAGCCATAACTAAAGTTATATTCTCTAAAGATAAAGGAACTATTAACCTAAATCTCATCATGGTTGTAAAAGATCTCTTGGATAACCTGGCATTAACTAAAACAATAGGTACTTTGTATTTATGTGTGTAATATAATAGGTTTGGCCAAATTTCTCTTTCTATTATGATGCAAAGACTAGGCTCATAGTACCTTAAGAATCTTTGAACAGAGCCAGGAAAATCATATGGTAAAAATACCAACATTATCCTCTTAGACATTGTCTCATTGCAGAATAATCTTTGTCCTTCTTCTTTAAAACTATAAGTGTTACCTGTTATTAGAATCAATAATCCTCTGTCTAAGAGATGTCTAATCAGTGGATAGGAAGCTTTCAGTTCACCAATACTAGCAGCATGAATCCAGGCAATCTTACCTTTTTTACACTGATGGATATTGATTTTATTTTCATTATAAAAGCCAAATCTCTCGGCGTAGAAAATAGTTTTCCTTGTTTTTTTATCACGAATGTAAAACAATACATATAACCAGACAAATGGGGCAAATAAGTACAATAGCAATGTATATAAAACATATATCATAAGAACAAAATAATACCTAAATTACGTCATGATCAATTGTAGTGTCTACAAGAACAAGATAATAAATTAAATCAGAAATATATAACAGCTAATCTAATACTGACTTCACTAAGATAAAGTATGTACTACACAATGGCTAGCAGTATTATCAGAAAACTGTATATAAAAAATAGCAATATATAGAACTATATTTTACTGTTCTTATATGATCAATAAATACACCTATAATTCAACCTTAAACAACACTTGTCTTGGCTAATAATTGCTATTGAGGATTAGTGTATATTCATAAAATTATGTTATTTGCATAAGTATCATACATTCATTCAATCCTATTACACTAAAAACCTCAAATATTATTGTCCGTAAATAATCTAAACAAGCGACTTAAATATAAGATAGAAAAAGCTCACTAAAAACATAAAAAATAACTTATAAATACTATGGATTATATCAAAATCAGTTATTACTAATTGCATTACCTCAGTTTAACATGTAACTCCTTTAACTGATCATCATTAACAATAGATGGTGCTTCGGTTAATAAACATTGAGCCCTCTGAGTTTTAGGAAATGCTATAACATCTCTTATAGATTCAGAATTTGTTAAAAGAGCAACAATCCTATCAAGACCGAAAGCTATACCACCATGAGGAGGAGCTCCATATCTTAAAGCATCTAGAAGAAAACCAAACTGCTCTCTTGACTCTTTTTCATTAATACCAAGAACCTTAAATATTTTCTCTTGCAAAATATTGTTAGATATTCTTATAGAACCACCTCCTATTTCCCATCCATTTAATACAATATCATAAGCTTTAGAGACAACTTTATCATACTCTCCATTATCAATAAAAATATCATGACCATCTTTTATACTTGTAAAAGGATGATGCACGGCAGAATATCTATTATTCTGCTCATCAAATTCAAACATAGGAAAATCAATCACCCACAATGGTTTCCATCCCTCTGAAAACAAACCTGTAGCCTTTCCAAACTCACTACTACCTATCTTTATTCGTAAGGATCCAAGCGCATCATTCACTATTTTATTTTTATCTGCCACGAAGAATACAATGTCTCCATCTGTTAATTTAATACGCTCAATTAATTTTAATAAAATTGAATCATCTATATTTTTTAATATTGGAGATTGCAATCCATCACGACCATCACTTACTTTATTAACCTTTATATATGCCAATCCTTTAGCGCCATAAATTCCTACAAATTTAGTATAATCATCTATCTCTTTTCTAGAAAAATTAACACCGCATGGTACTCTTAATGCAGCTACACGACTATCAGAACTAGTTGCTGCATTAGAAAAAATCTTTAGATCAGAATTTTCTACCACATCACTAACATCTATAAGCTTCAAATTTATTCTAAGATCTGGCTTATCAGAACCATAATTATATACCGCCTCTTTCCAAGAAATTACAGGAAAAGTTTCTGATAAATTAATATCTTTAACTCTCTTAAAAATAAATTTAATCATATCTTCAAAGATGCAACGTATATCCTTCTCTTCTAGAAATGATAACTCACAATCAATCTGTGTAAACTCTGGTTGCCTATCTGATCTAAGATCCTCATCGCGGAAACATTTTGTAATCTGATAATATCTATCAAAACCAGAAATCATTAACATTTGCTTAAATAGCTGTGGAGATTGAGGCAAAGCAAAGAAATGTCCCGCATTTACACGAGAAGGAACTAAATAATCACGCGCTCCTTCTGGAGTACTCTTTGTTAATGTAGGAGTTTCTATTTCAATAAAGCCCATTTTATCTAAGAAACAGCGTGCAGCCGAAGAAACACTATACCTAGTCATCAAATTTTTTTGCATCTTAGCTCTGCGCAAATCTAACACACGATTAAATAATCTTGTATTTTCTGACAAATTTGTATCTTCCAACTGAAATGGTAGTGCAACTGCTGTATTGAATACTGTAATTTCATCACATAAAACCTCTAGATTTCCGGTAGGCATGTCTATATTCACTGTTCCTTCTGGACGCAATTGAACTATACCCGTAATACCTATACAGAATTCATTACGAAGCATTTCTGAATCACTAAATACCTTTTTATCAGGGCTAAAAACAATTTGTATCAGACCTGTTCGATCACGTAAATCTATAAAAACTACACCACCATGATCACGACGACGATGAACCCATCCATAAAGAGTAACTTTCTGGCCTAAATTTTTATTACAAACCTGTCCGACATAGCAGGTACGCATTGGAACAACTCCATTTGATGATAACTAAAAGTGTACTATACCACTAACTAATATCTTAAATAATAATCTTTAAATATTATTTAATCTTATAAGTTGACACAACACCCATTGAAACAATATATTTCAGAGCAGTGTCTACATTCATATCCAAGGATTTAATAGAATCTTTTCTTACTATTAAAAAAAACCCTGATGTTGGATTTGGAGCAGTAGGAACATAGACACTAACATAGTTATCATATGGCAAACAAGATATTATATTGTTTCCTGGAGAACCTGTAATGAAAGCCACCGTCCAACATTCATTTCGAGGATACTCAATCAATACAGCTTGTCTAAAAGATTGGCTATCTGTCGATAGAACTGTATCACTAACCTGCTTAACAGAATTATATATAGAACGAACCAATGGTATTTTCCCTAAAATAGTATTCCAATAACCCAACAAAGTACGTCCTATTAGATTGGCGGTCAACACACCACTTGTCCATATAACGACTACAACCAGAACCAACTGGAATCCAGGTATATAATGACCAAATAAAGACTTTGAAGATAAACACTCGGGGACAGAAGCTTCCAGTATGCTAACTAACAATCCTAATACCCATAGAGTTATAATTATTGGAACCCATACTAACAAACCAGTAATGAAATATTTCTTAAACATTTTTATCACTTTTAAAACATTACTAAGACAAAAACTCAGTGGTTAAAACTGAAATTTTAAGAAGATGAAGAAGAAACTGAAACTACAAAACTTTAAGTAATATCTAAGATTCTAAAACAAATATTCTCCTAATAATTACTATATTTCATGAAAAATAATAACGAGATTAAATTACAATAGTCTAGTTTATAAATTTAGAAAATTATCAACACTCTGATGAATTAATCAATATTATAATTTTTAATTGTTTAGATTTCACACAATAAGATCACAATCATCAATTAAACATGGAATTTCATTCATACAAAACATATAATATAAACTATAAATAATTTTATGTGATAAGTATTTATAGTTTCTTACAAGAAAAAACTAAAAATCAGAAAACACTACATGATAGTGAACCCAATGCGGAATGACACTATGTCATATGTTTAGCATATAACATAAAAATATTATAATGTTATATGCTGTGTCTAAATTATAATTTTTTAAATCTATATGAGAATCATATATGGATAAATCAATAGAACAAGAATTTCATTTTTCGAAACGTTCTCAACAATTAAAAAGCTCTGCTATTCGTGAAATACTTAAAGTTACAGAAAGAGCAGAAATAATTTCATTTGCAGGTGGATTGCCAGCTCCTAGCGGATTCCCTGTAGATGTGATAAGAGCAGCGATTGATAAAGTATTACGAGATAATGGTAAAGTAGCACTTCAATATGGAACAACAGAGGGTTTTGCACCATTACGTAGCTGGATTTCTGAGGAGATGAATAAAAAAGGAGCAAATATAACTAGTGATCAAGTATTAATGGTGTCTGGATCACAACAAGCTTTAGATCTAATAAGCAAAGTAATGGTTGATGAGGGAGATAAAATACTTGTTGAAAATCCAAGCTACCTAGGGGCTTTACAAGCCTTCAGTGTTTATCAGCCTAATTATATACCTGTATTAACTGATGACGGTGGTCTTGTCCCAGAGTCCATAACATCTCAGGTTGCTAAAAATGCACGTTTTATATATGCATTGCCTAATTTCCAGAATCCTACTGGACGTACATTAAATTTAGAAAGGCGTGAGAAATTAGTTAGTATAATGGCTAATCTAAATATTCCTATCATAGAAGATGATCCATACGGTGAACTAATATATGAAGGGACACCAAAACCAAGCCTACTTTCATTGTCAAGTAACCTTGGAGGCACTATTATAAGATTAGGGACCTTTTCCAAAGTACTAGCACCAGGTTTAAGATTGGGTTATGTTGTTGCTCCAACAAGTATAATCAGAAAACTTATACAAGCAAAGCAAGCAGCTGATCTTCATACTTGTACTCTAGCTCAGATGGCTGTGTATGAGGTGGTTAAGGACGGGTTTCTTGATAAGCATTTACCCAATGTAAGAAATATCTATAAAACTCAAGGTAGTTGTATGCTTGACGCTATCCAAAAAGAGTTCCCAGCCGAAACAAAATGGACAAAACCAGAAGGCGGTATGTTTTTATGGATAACTTTGCCAGAATATATTGACAGCACAGAACTTCTTAAGAAAGCTCTAAAGAGAGACGTAGCTTTTGTAACTGGCAAGCCTTTTTATATTGCTCCTGGCTATGGCCAGAACAACACTATACGTCTAAGTTTTGCAACTGTGCCAGAAGAAAAAATAAGACAAGGAATTTCTATTCTAGGACAATTAATAAAAGAGAATCTATAAATAGAATGAAAAACGACAAAAATCTTAATGATATTAATTTTAATAATTTCCTAAATACTATCTTACCAAGTAGCTGGATTCCTTTCATTATGCTTTGTCGTTTAGATAGACCTATAGGTATATGGCTAACTATACTACCATGCTTTAGCGCTCTTATAATATGCTCTGAAGGAATACCGACTATCGGTAATATTTTTATTTTTTCCATAGGAGCAATATTAATGAGAAGTATCGGTTGTATATTTAATGATATTTGCGATCAAGAATTTGATAAAAAAGTAAGCCGGACATGTTTTAGACCACTGGCTACTGGCAGCATAACCTCAAAAAAAGCTATTATATTCCTTTTAATACAATTAATGCTATGCTCCTTATTATTGTTATTTCTAAACTCTACTAGTAAATTTTTGAGCATAATATTAATTCCTATAGTTCTAATGTATCCCATATGTAAGAGATTTACTTATTGGCCACAAATTATTCTGGGGATATGCTTTAATTGGGGAATACTAATAGCCTGGTCAGAAGTAAACAACTCTATTACTATCGACGCATTTCTGTTATGGATCGGAGCAATATCTTGGCAAGTTGGTTACGATACTATATATGCATATGTAGATGCAGATTACGACAAGAAAATAGGATTAAAATCCACAGCAATATTATTTTCAGAAAATGGAAAATTTTTTATAACCATATTCTACCTATTTTCATTAATATTATGGACTCTAGCCGGATACAATCTAAAACTGCATTTTAGCTACTATATTGGGATAACAATCATTTTTTTCCATTTTATATGGCAAATAAAAAATTTCCAACCACAAAGCCAAAAAAGAAACTTCTATTTGTTTCTTCAAAACGTATGGGTTGGAATATTACTAGTATCATGCTCGCTTACAGGAACTATCTTTCTAAAATAGAAATTATTAATTTTTAGAGAAAAAATAATTTTCTTTATTAGGAAATATACCAGAACGAACCTCCTCAGCATAATATTTAGCTGCATGTTGTATATCTTTTCCTAGGCTAGCATAAGTTTTTACAAATTTTAGGGAAGCATCTGGATTCATACCTAATATATCATCCACTACAAGAACTTGACCATCACAGTCAGATGAGGCCCCTATTCCAATTACAGGAATATTTACTGCTTCTGTTACCTTTCTCCCTATAACCTCAGCAACACACTCTAATACTATAGCAAACGCTCCGGACTGCTCTAAAGCAATAGCTTCTGATACAATGTTATCAACAATATGTTGATCAGGCCCCAGCGCCTTAAATCCCCCAGAAATATTAAATTTCTGAGGCATTAATCCTATGTGACCCATAACTGGTATGCCCCTTTTATGGAGAAAATGAATTGTTTCTACCATCTCTTCTCCACCCTCAAGCTTTATACCACTGGCTTTTGTCTCTGACAAAATACGAGCTGCATTTCTAAATGCTTGCGACTTTGACTCTTGGTAAGTACCAAATGGCATATCCACAATAATACAGGCCTGCTTAGAACTTCTAGTAACAGCAGCTCCATGAGCTATCATCATATCTAATGTTACTGACAGTGTATCATGGAAACCATAAATAACCATTCCCAATGAATCACCAACTAATATAACATCAACATATGGGTCAATATGATTAGCTACTGGAGAAGTATATGCTGTTAACATCACTAACTTTCTTATACCTTTAGATTCTTTAATAAAAGGTATATTTTTACGATTTTGTTGAATAGTAGTCATATTTAATGTTTTCTTATAAATTATATATCGACATTTTAGTCAAAATTATATTAGCTGCAACTAAAAAGGAATATCATCTTCCATTTCAGAAATACTCATGGTATTCCTCTCGTTGTTTAAAGTATACGATCCTTTATCAGAAGATTCACTGACAGCTGTATCCTTGTTGCCTAACATTTGCATCTGATCACCAACTATCTCAGTGATATATCTATCAGATCCGGTATCTTTATCCTGCCATTTTCTTGTCTTAAGTCTTCCTTCTAAATAAACTGGCCTTCCTTTTTTTAGAAATTCTCCTGCAATCTCTGCTAAACGGTTATATAGAACAACTCTATGCCATTCAGTCTCCTCCTTTCTATCACCACTACTCCTGTCTTTCCACTGAGATGTGGTAGCTATAGACAAGTTACAAATCGCAGAACCTTCAGGGGTATATCTCAACTCAGGATCGCGTCCTAAATTTCCTAAAAGTATGACTTTATTAACAGATGCCACTATAATCACTCCAGATTATTAATAAAATTTGCTTCCAAATATTAAATTAAAAAAAATTGTTTATATTACTAAGCTCAATAAATAATTTAAGAACAAAACATCCAATCTTAACAGATGAAATATACTTATGTTTTATATAAGTAGAATACAATATTTCCTTTAATTAAAAATTTTATAATGAGTTATATTCATATACAAGGTGCTCGCACTAATAATTTAAAAAATATACACATTGACATACCACACCATAAATTAGTAGTTGTCACTGGAGTATCTGGATCTGGAAAATCTTCACTAGTATTTGACACAATATACTCTGAAAGTCAAAGAAAATACATAGAGAGCCTGTCACCTAGCTTTAGACAATTTGTACATATGCTAATACAGCCCGATATTGATTTAATAGATGGATTATCCCCTACTATTGCAATAAAACAAAAATCAAATTATAAAAACACAAGAAATACTGTTGGAACAATAACAGAAATATACGATTACATAAGACTACTATTCGCAAAAATTGGCACACCTTTTTGTCCAGAGCATAATGAACCTTTGTTAATTAAAAATATTAGTCAAATGACTGACTGGGCTATGTCTATAACAACAAATAACGATATATTAATATTATCTCCAATCAAGAAGAATGAGTATGTATCATTAGAAACAATATGTAAAAATTTATTATCACAAGGATTCTTGAGGATATATATAGAAAATCAAGTTATAGAAATAGATGAAGCAATAAATACTAAGGAATTAAATAACATTGACAAAATAGCAGTAGTTATAGATAGACTAAAAATTAAAGAAAAAAACAAAGATCGCCTATCTTCTAGTTTCGATACAGCAGCTAAAATAGGTAGGGGACATGTCTTAGTAAAAAATTTAGATAATGGGAATGAAAAGACTTTCTCGACAGTGCACTCATGCCCTATTTGTAATTATCAGATAAATACACTTGAACCGAGTATGTTTAACTTCAACAGTAGCAGAGGATGCTGTAAACAATGTAATGGACTTGGTACAGAATATTATTTTGATAAATCCACAATTATTAATAATAATTTATTATCAGAAATACTAGAAATATATTCTCTAAACAATAACATTACTCTAGAAAAAATATCAGAAATGTACTGTTTAAATTATGATGAATCATTTGACTCTATTGATATAAACAAAAAAAATTTAATACTAAGTGAAATAGCAATACATCGTGATTTACGTGAAGATACAAATAATATACCCAAAGGGATAATTAATTTTCTAGAAGATTTAGCTAAAAAAAGTAATTCAAAACATTTAAAAACATTATTAAAAAAATATCAAAATATAAGACCTTGTGCAGCATGCAATGGTACTAAACTATGCTTAGAAGCTAGGAATGTTTTATTGTGCAACAATAAAAGAACAAATAAAAAAAACAATAGTATTTCAATAACTGAAATTGAATCAATGCCTATAGAAGATTGCTTCGTGTTTTTTAAAAAATTCAAAAAACATGAAAATATAACATCTGAACCCATATTGAAGCGTATACTTCCTCGTCTGTCTTTTCTAATAAAAATGGGGCTGGGATACCTTTCTCTAGGAAGAAATATAAATACTATTTCTGGAGGAGAAGCTCAGAGAATTAAAATGTCTAGTCAAATATGCTCCGGCTTGATAGGAATCACATATATTCTAGATGAACCATCTCAAGGACTCCACAAACATGATACAAAAATACTTATAAAAGCATTAAAAAATCTCAGGGATCTAGGCAACAGTATAATTGTTATAGAGCATGACAAAGAAATTATATTATCAGCAGACTGGATTATAGATATGGGTCCAGAGGGAGGAGGAAGAGGAGGATTTATAATAGCTCAAGGAACACCAAGGCAAATAATAGATAATCCTAACTCATTAACTGGAGCATACTTAAAAAATAAAAATAAGAATAAAGTTTTTAAAAAAACTATTAACAATAAAACTAGATGGCTACAAATAGAAAAAGCAAAATTTAATAATCTTAGATCAATAGATGTGAGCATACCAATAGGATATTTAACATGTATTACTGGAGTATCTGGATCTGGAAAATCAACCCTGGTAAATGATATTATAAAATATGGAATAACAAATCATATATCTAATGATAAATACTGTACTAATAGGTATAAAGAAATACATGGGACTGAGTTTTTTGATTATCTAATACATATAAATCAGAATAGTATTGGCAATACAGCAAATAGTAATATTGCAACATACTGTGGAATCTTTACTATAATCAGAGAACTTTTTTCTAGTTCTATAGAAGCAAAGAAAAGAGGATATGCTCCAAATAGATTTAGTTTTAATATAAAAGGCGGTAGATGCGAGGTGTGTAGAGGAGCAGGTAATAGCAAAGTAGAAATGCATTTTATGCCTGATATATATGTAATTTGCGAAGAATGCAAAGGTAAAAAATATAATAGAGAAACTCTAGAGATTTACTATGGCGGACTAAATATTAGTGACATTCTCAATCTTACAATAGGAGAAGCAAAAACTTTTTTTCAAAATATACCAAAAATAATTAATAAAATAAATATACTTGCCGATCTTGGATTATCATATTTATCGCTAGGTCATAATATAAATTCATTATCTGAAGGAGAATTGCAGAGAATTAAAATTTCTATTGAGTTGTCAAAACAAACTCAAGGAAGGACATTGTATATCTTAGATGAACCCACTTCTGGACTACATGATAATGATATTAAATTATTATTAAATACAATAAGACTTCTAATTGAAAATAATAACACTGTGATAATTGTAGAACACAACATAGATATAATCAAAATGGCAGATTGGATTATAGATATAGGCCCAGAAGGAGGAATAAATGGCGGATCCATTGTAGCACAAGGAACTGTCGAGAACATAATCAAATCGAAAGCCAGCTATACTGCTAGGTATCTATAGCTAATTATAGATTGACAATGAATCCATAATATGATTATTAATAAAAAATAGTAGCATAGACATATAATCATCAAAGATTAAAAATAAAACCAAGTCTACACTACATCAATGATTCATATAATATTTTTCAAATCAGAATATAGCGGTTGCTGTTTTAGTTATCACATGCTTTATAGCGTTATGTGATACATTCTGAATAACTGCTTCTCCTATATTTTTCATTAAAACAAAACGTATCTCACCACTGTCATTTTTTTTATCTAATAACATTAATTCAATCCATCTATCAAATCCAAAATTTGGAGCATTAGATGGACATCCTATAGATTTAACCATATTTCTTATACGCGAAATATCTGACTCTCTAAATCCTATAGAATATGCTGACAATTCTGCAGCCTGCACTAAACCACAACCAACAGCCTCCCCATGTAGCCATTTACCATAACCAAGTCCAGATTCTATAGCATGCCCAAAAGTATGGCCTAGATTAAGTATAGCTCTAACATCAGATTCTTTTTCATCTTTACCAACAACATGAGATTTTAATTCACAAGAACGTTTTATTGCATACTCTATAGCAATCTTATCCAAACTAAGTAAATTATTAACATTATCCTCACACCATTCCCAAAAGCTGGAATCTAGTATAAGGCCATATTTAATTACTTCTGCTAAACCTGAAGAAATCTCTCTAGGGGCAAGAGTTGTCAAAACATCTGTATCAATTTCAACAGAAATAGGCTGATAAAATGATCCTATCATATTCTTTCCCATAGGATGATTTATAGCTGTCTTACCACCAACAGAAGAATCAACTTGTGCTAATAATGTTGTAGGAACCTGGATAAAACGAATGCCCCGCATATATACAGATGCAGCAAAGCCAGTTATATCGCCAATAACCCCACCACCTAATGCTACTAATACAGCTCTCCTGTCTAACTTAAAACTTAATAAAGAATCAAATATTTTATTCAATGTAATCCAATCTTTATATTTTTCACCATCAGGCAATTCTACATAGAAAACATTTTTACCTGTTCTTAATAATACATCTCTAACTTTCTTCCCATATAAAATACCCACAGTAGAGTTAGTGACGATAGCAATAGAAGTGACATCTTCAGGTATAATTTGATCTAAACTATCCAATCTACCTGGTTCAATATTGATTGGATATGATCCATTTGTGATATTCACATTAACTACATTCATTTAAATTTCTCGTATGTTTGTAAGATAGATACTAAATTATTAACTAAATCACTGATACTAGCATTACTAGTACTTATAATAATATCAGCAACTTCTTTGTAGATAGGTTCACGTTGTTCTAACAATTCTCTTAATATTGCGTAAGGCTTATCCGTGTTTGATAAAAGAGGCCTGTTAGAATCCAGGTTAGTCCGCTGAAATAAATCATCAAGTGATGCTTGAAAATACACTACGATCCCTCTTTTCTTTAATACATCTCTATTAGAATGAGAAAGCACAGCACCACCACCTGTTGCTAATACGGTATTAATTTCATTAGAACAATCTAATAAAACTATCTCTTCCCTCTTACGAAAACCAGATTCCCCTTCTATTTCAAATATAGTCGGTATGCTTACCCCGCAACGAGACTCAATAGCAAGATCTAAATCAATGAATTTTCTATCTAAAATGCTAGAAAGATTCCTTCCTATCGTGGTTTTACCAGATCCCATCATGCCAATTAAAAAAATTGGCGTATCATAAGGTAGACTTTCATTTACAACATTTTCAGATTCTATATTTTGATTTTTAGATTCAGGTAATATACTCTCTAGATCAACCATCTCAGATAATTTCCTTAAATTAATCATAAATGAATTATTACTTATAAATAAGAAAATTAAAACTAATTAACTATATTTTTAATATATTACTAAACAAACCGAACTGTTCAAAACCAACAATGTTTATAATGAAAGAAAGATATATATTGACAAGATTTTTGATTAATACAATTGTTATACCCATAAGCATACTTACCGTTATTATCTTTATACTTGTGTCTTTATCTTGGCGAAAACTACCAGATCTTAGTGCAATGATAGACTATAAGCCCAGAGTACCTCTACGAATCTATAGCTCAGACAATATATTAATCGGTGAATTCGGAGAAGAACGCAGGAGCGTACTCAATTTCCAAGATATACCGAACATAATGAAATTATCAATATTAGCAGCGGAAGATGATAGGTTCTACAAGCATGGCGGTATAGACTGGATTGGAATAATCAGGGCTGGATTAATAAATCTAAAAAATATGTCGAAAACTCAAGGAGCTAGCACTATAACAATGCAATTAGCTCGTAATTTTTATCTATCTTCAGAGAAAACATACTCAAGAAAATTATACGAACTAATGCTAACATTAAAAATAGAATCTGAGCTAACAAAAAACAAAATACTAGAACTATATATGAATCAAATATATCTAGGTAATAGAGCATATGGTTTTGCTGCTGCCTCATTAGTATATTTCAACAAACCATTATCAGATATTAATTTAGCGGAAGCTGCCATGTTAGCTGGAATACCTAAGGCTCCGTCAATCTATAATCCAATTTCAAATTTTAAACGAACAAAATTACGTCAGAATTACGTTCTAAAAAGGATGCTGTCTCTTGGATATATAACAAAAATTGAATATAAAGAAGCGATTGATGATGATATAAAACTTTATAATACTAATAAAAAACAACATATTTATGAAATACATGGTGAGTATGTTGCTGAACTAGTAAGACAACTGCTATTCAAAAACTTCAAGAGTGATCTATATTCTAAGGGAATAAATGTATTTACTACTATAAAATCGAAAGATCAAGACTCTGCCTATAAAGCCGTTAGAAAAGTGGTTATTGATTACACAAAAACAAAATACTATGGCCCCGAAGAACAAATAGAATTACCTGTTGAATTAGACATGTCATCAGTTTTATTTGAAACCATATTAGCAGAAATATTTGATAAATATAATGATAGTGATGAA
This sequence comes from Candidatus Kinetoplastibacterium blastocrithidii (ex Strigomonas culicis), assembly GCF_000319245.1. NCBI lineage: Bacteria > Pseudomonadati > Pseudomonadota > Betaproteobacteria > Candidatus Kinetoplastidibacterium > Candidatus Kinetoplastidibacterium blastocrithidiae. Next base: position 126,442 of record NC_019814.1, read on the forward strand.
ATTTTTTCTGCATTAGTTCTATCTATGGATGATACGTATATAACAGCAATAAAAAGAGATAAAGTCATCGTAAAAATAAACAAAGAAAACAACACAATAAATAATATTGAACTATCAAAAGAAATAAAACGTGGATCAGTCATACATTTATATTTAGATAAAGGAGAGCCACGAATTATAAATATGCCGACCCTACAAGCAGCCTTTGTATCAATATCACCACAAGATGGTAGAATACTATCCCTAGTAGGAGGATTTGATTTTTATCGAGGTAATTTTAACAGAGTAACACAAGCCTGGAGACAACCTGGGTCGAGTATTAAACCATTCATATATGCATCAGCTATAGAAAAAGGAATATCTCCAGCAACACTAATTTCCGATCTTCCCCTGAATATGACAGCAGAACAAACAGGATCAAAAGCATGGAATCCAAAAAACTATGGTCATAAATATGAAAAAGATATGATTTCTATGCGAAATGGTTTATATCGATCAAAAAACATGGTCTCTATAAGGATATTACAAACAATAGGACCAGAATATGCTAGAAACTATCTAGAAAAATTTGGTTTCGATAAATCCCGTCATCCTGCTGTCATATCCCTAGCATTAGGAACAGGATCAGTAACACCTTTACAACTCACAAGTGCTTTTGGCACATTTGCTAATGAAGGACATCTTATACCTCCTTGTTTAATAGAGAAGGTAACAGATAGTTATGGAAGAACAATCATGCAACATAGCATAATTAAATCTAATAAAAGTAATCAAGCAATAGATTCACGAGTTTCATACATAATAAATGATATCCTTAAAGGAGTTGTAAAATATGGAACAGCATCCAAGGCTCGAAAAGCACTGCGACGTGATGATATAGCTGGTAAAACAGGAACAACAAATGACTCAGTAGATGCATGGTTCTCCGGATACACAAAAGATATTGTGGCAACAGCATGGGTAGGCTTCGATCAACCAAAATCTTTGGGATCACATGAAACAGGGAGCAACATAGCAATGCCTGTATGGATTAACTATATGAAAGACGTAATACAAGAAAGGCCAGAAGAGCAAGAAGAAGAAAAAATTCCAGATGGAATAATTATATATAACAATGAATTATACTTAGAAGAGTTTCCTCCAGAAATAGCCATATCAGAAATTAAACCATCAGAAGAATTCTATGATGAGGATTTAAAAGATGTTATACATAGCGAATTTTAAAATTAAAAATCTAGAATAACTTTTCTACCAATAATATCTGAACAGCATTTTGATAATAATTCAGAAAAATTTAGGCCGTTACGGTTGTCTATCCATCTTCCATTGTCATATTTATAATGAAATCCTCCCATATTACTTACAGCAAACCATAACTCTTGTATACTGTTCTGACTATTAATAACCATATTGCATCCATTATCAAATTTGATGCTTAATACATTACCACTCTTCGCAGTATCAACCTCAGATGAAAATAGATCATTGATTTTATCTTCAACATCTTCTAGCAACTTATCAATCAAAATACTAAAATCTGAATCTTTCATAATCTTTATTTAAAATAATAATGAATATAGAATAACAAAACCTATTATGATTTGTTAAACTACTATGCTTAATAATTTTATGCCTAATAATAAGAAATTTACCATCATATTGACCACTATTATATTAACTTGTAGTACACTTAGCTCATGTGGATATAAATGTCAACTTAATTCAAGCAATCCAATTTATAACAATAAGACTTACGACTTAAGCATATTCGTAGATAAAACTACTGTAAGAATACACACTTAAAGAACAATTGTACATTATGAAGAATCATAACTTTAAATTTAAAAATAATATCCTATTCGTAGAAAATATTTCTGTGAGCTCTATTGTAGAAAAATTAGAAACTCCACTCTATATCTATTCTAAAAGAGCAATAACTGAAGCTTGGGATAGTTATTATCAAGCAATCAAAAACAGAAATTGTTTAGTATGCTATGGCATGAAAGCAAATTCTAATTTAGCAGTTCTAAAGGAATTTTCAAGACTTGGCTCAGGTTTTGATATAGTATCAGGCGGAGAACTAGAAAGAGTACTAGCTATTAAAGCAGACCCTAAAAAAGTTGTATTCTCTGGAGTTGGTAAACAATCATGGGAAATAGAAAAAGCAATAAAATCTGGGATTAAATGCTTTAATGTTGAGTCTGAATCAGAACTTTATAACATATCAAAGATAGCTAAAAACATAGGTGTTATAGCTCCTATCTCTTTAAGAGTAAATCCAGATGTGGATGCTAATACCCATCCATATATTTCTACAGGATTAAAAGAAAATAAATTTGGAATATCTATAAATACAGCTTATGATTGCTATAAAATAGCAGTTGGACTTCCAAATTTAGAGATAGTTGGCATAGATTGTCATATAGGATCGCAACTCACAGAAATCAAACCATTCATAGATTCTATTGAGAAAATTATACTGCTAATTAATAAACTCAAGGCTTCTGGAATACAGATAAAACATATCGATATAGGTGGCGGTATAGGGATTCAATATAAAGAAGAATCATGCATATCACCTAAAGAACTTGTTGATAAAGTTTTTGCTAAATTAGAGGATAATGACCTAGGAGATCTACAAGTTATCCTTGAGCCTGGTAGATCTTTAATTGGCAATGCAGGAATATTAGTGACCAAAGTACAATATCTAAAAAAATCTGAAGATCGGAATTTTGTGATAGTGGATGCAGCAATGAATGACCTTATAAGACCAGCATTATATCAGTCATATCATGAGATCGTTCCTGTAATAAAAAGAGATGGAGCAAAAAAAGAGTATGATGTCGTTGGTCCAGTATGCGAGAGCTCTGATTGGTTTGCTAAAGATAGGTTGCTCAATGAATTATATGAAGGGGAGCTCCTAGCAATTGAATCAGCTGGAGCATACTGTATGACTATGGCCAGTAATTATAATACTAGAGGACGAGCAGCAGAAGTAATAGTTGATGATTTTAATTATTATATAACCAAAAAAAGAGAAACGATAGATGATCTATTAAGACTAGAATCAACTATCTCATGAAAATACTGGAAAATAATATATCTCCTAATCAATGGCGCCCTACTCCATTATTAGTAATATTCACCCCTATCACAAAGACAATTATCTAACTAAAGTGTCCATACTACATAATACATATTTTCATTCATCATCTAAAATACTAGATACTTTACCAAGAGACGGACTCCCAGAAATCTGTTTTGTAGGAAGATCGAATGTTGGTAAATCTACAGCAATCAATAAAATAACAAATAGAAAAAAATTAGCTTTTTCAAGCAAAACACCTGGACGCACTCGTCTTATAAATATGTTTAATGTAATTGAACAAAAAAAACATAGTACTATAGGGTATCTGGTCGATCTTCCTGGATATGGATATGCAAATCTATCAAACCAAGAAAAAATCAACTTTGAGAAAGTTTTAACTAAATATGTTCAATACAGAAAGACATTAGTAGGGATAGTACTATTAATAGATATGCGTAGGGGCATTACACCCTTAGATGACGATTTTCTAAATCTAGTAACTCTAAAACCAATAATAATAATCCTTACTAAAGCAGATAAACTAAGTTATTCAGAACGCATAATTAGGAAAAGTATAACAACTGAAAAATTAACTAAATTCAAAAATATTAGAAACATAATAGAATTTTCTGCAGCTAAAAAAATAGGAATACTAGAGGTATCTGATATTATAGAAAAACTAATTAAACAATAGGAAATAGTCATGAATTCACAAATTTTTTCACCATCATATCCAGAATCAAGGATGAGACGCCTAAGAAAAGGTGATTTTATACTTAGAATGCTAACAGAAAGCAACCTATCTACTAACAATCTAATATTCCCTTTATTTATAGTAGAGGGTAATGGGGTAAAAGAAGAAGTATCATCAATGCCAGGAATATATGTGTATTCTATTGATGAAATACTATACGTAGCTGAAAAATGTATTGATCTAGGAATCCCAACAATAGCACTATTTCCTGTCATAGATTCCACACTAAAAACAAATAATGGGATTGAATCTATTAATGCGAATGGACTAATACCTCGAACAGTAATTGAAATTAAAAAACGTTTCCCAGAACTAGGGATAATGACTGATATCGCATTAGATCCTTATACAATACACGGACAAGATGGCATATTGGATGATAGTGGATATGTATTAAATGATGAAACCATAGAAATGCTTACAAAGCAATCTCTTTTGCATGCCAGTGCAGGAGTAGATATAGTAGCACCTAGTGATATGATGGATGGTAGAATTGGCATCATAAGACAAAAACTAGAAAGCAATGAATATAAGAATACCATAATAATGGCTTATTCTGCTAAATATTCCAGTGCCTTCTACGGCCCTTTTAGAGATGCAATAAGATCTAGCAACAACTTAAAGAAAGGAAATAAAAATAGTTACCAGATAAATCCAAGCAACATAAACGAAGCTATTAGAGAAGCAGCAGCTGATATAACTGAAGGGGCTGATATGCTTATAGTTAAACCTGGAATTCCATACTTAGATGTATTAACTAAAATTAAAGAAAAATTTAGAGTTCCAACATTTGCATACCAAGTTAGTGGAGAATATTCTATGATAAAAGCTGCATCACTAAATGGCTGGATAAGAAATGATGAAATAATACTAGAATCTCTTATATGCTTCAGAAGAGCAGGAGCTGACGGCATATTGACATACTTTGCGTTAGAAGCTGCTGAGCTATTAAGAAAAAATAATTAATTTTATTAATGACAAACATGACTATATTCTAAATAGTCATGTTTGTTGATATAAGATTATAGCTTGACTTGCAACTAATTAATCGTTCACTTCTTTTTTGGGTTCTCTATCTAGCATCTCCATAAAAGCCATAGGAGCATTATCTCCGTTACGAAATCCTATTTTTAATATCCTAGTATATCCACCTGGTCTACTAGAAAATCTCGGCCCAATCTCTGAGAATAATTTTACTACAGCATCTCGATCGCGCAATCTAGCAAATGCTAGTCTTTTATTTGCTAGAGTTGGATTTTTACCTAATGTAATTAGAGGCTCAATAACATGACGCAGTTCTTTAGCTTTTGGCAAAGTAGTCCTGATTGCCTCATGATTAATAAGAGAAACAGCCATATTACGAAACATAGCAAGACGATGGCTACTTGTGCGATTAAGTTTGCGTAAACCATGACCATGACGCATAATAATTTCCTTTACAGTATCCAAGAGCTGATTTTAAAATTCACAGCTCAATATATTATTTAACTTAGATAGTCCACAATAAATCAGAAACATCTATTGTTCCAAACCTTACAGGAAACTATCAATGCAATTCAGTTATTCTATCTCTACAGGTGGCCAATTATCTAATTTCATGCCAAGAGTTAAACCACGCGTAGCTAATACTTCTTTAATTTCATTCAATGATTTGCGACCTAAATTAGGAGTTTTCAAAAGCTCTGTTTCTGTTCTCTGAATCAAATCACCTATATAGTAAATATTTTCTGCTTTTAGGCAATTAGCAGAACGTACAGTTAGTTCTAAATCATCTACAGGCTTCAATAGGACAGGATCAATTCCTGGAGTAGTCCTAGAAGGTTGAGAATCATTAGGCTCTTGAGCCCCTTGTAAAGATGCAAATACAGATACTTGATCCATTAAGATACAAGCAGCCTGTCTAACAGATTCCTCTGGGGTTAAAACCCCATTAGTTTCAATATCTATAATTAGTTTATCAAGGTCAGTCCTCTGTTCTACACGAGCACTTTCGACACTATAACTAACTCTGCGTACAGGACTGTATGATGCATCTAAAATTATCTTTCCAATAGAAGTACTTCTATCAGAAACTGAAGAAGAGCGAATATTGCCAGGTATATATCCACGACCCTTTCTTACTTTAAAATGCATATCTAGTTGACCTGAATCTGTGAGATTACAAATCAAATGATCAGGATTTATTATCTCCACATCATGCGGCAATTCTATATCTTTTGCTAAAACTATAGCAGGACCTTTCCTGTTGATAGACAAACTAACCTCATCACGGCTATGTAATTTAAAAATAACATTTTTTAAATTCATCAATATGTCGATAAGATCTTCTCTTACTCCAGGAATAGTAGAGTATTCATGAACAATACCGCTAATTTGCACTTCAGTTGGAGCATATCCTTCCATAGAAGATAACAAAATACGACGCAAAGCATTACCAAGAGTGTGCCCATAACCACGTTCAAATGGCTCCATAATAATTTTTGCTCTATTATGAGAAATGGGTTCAACCTCAACAACTCTTGGCTTTAAAAAATCCTGACTAGACATACATACTTCCTATTCAATACCCTCAGTTCGTTACACCGATAAGGCTGAAGATAATAAAAGACAATAAAAAACAGACTTATATTAACGAGAATACAGTTCTACTACCATAGACTCATTTATATCTCGAGCAACATCAGAGCGATCAGGAACCGCCTTAAAAGTTCCCATTTGCTTCTCAGAGTCAAGATCTAGCCACTGAGGTATGCCAATACTAATAGCTAATTTTATTGCTTCTTTAATTCTATTTTGATTTTTAGACTTTTCTCGAACTGATATTATATCACCAGCTTTGACTGATAATGAAGCTATGTCTACAATTCGACCATTAACCTCAATCGCACGATGACTAATTAGCTGACGAGCTTCTGCTCTTGTAGAGCCAAAACCCATTCTATAAACAACATTATCTAATCGAGATTCAAGTAACTGAATTAATATTTCTCCAGTATTTCCTTTTCGTCTCTCTGATTCCTCAAAATATCTACGAAACTGCTTTTCTAAAACACCATACATTCTCTTAAGTTTTTGCTTCTCTCTCATTTGAAGACCGTAATCTGAGATGCGAGATCCAGATGTACGACCATGTTGACCTGGTTTTGATTCTGATTTACATTTCGAATCAAACGGTCTACGAGCACTCTTGAGGAAGAGATCAGTACCCTCACGACGTGAGAGTTTACATTTTGGTCCAATATAACGTGCCATAATATTATTTTATCCTTAAATACGACGACGCTTTGGAGGACGACATCCGTTATGTGGAATAGGTGTTATGTCGGAAATACTAGAAATCTTAATTCCAAGAGCATTCAAAGCTCTTACAGAAGATTCGCGACCTGGACCTGGTCCCTTTATTCTTACTTCAAGGGTTTTAATTCCAAACTCCATAGCAGCACGACCAGCAGCCTCAGCTGCTACCTGCGCTGCAAAAGGGGTAGATTTTCTAGATCCTTTAAAGCCAGAGGATCCTGAAGTCGCCCAAGACAAAGCATTACCTTGACGATCTGTTATTGTAACAATGGTATTATTAAAAGAAGCATGAACATGCACTATTCCATCTGAAACATTTTTCTTTACTTTCTTTCTGACGCGAGAAGCGCCACTTGTAGAAGATTTCGCCATATTCTAAATTCCTCAATAATTACTATTTTTTCAGAGAAGCAGCTGCTCTACGTGGTCCTTTACGAGTGCGTGCATTAGTACGAGTGCGCTGACCACGTACAGGCAATCCACGTTTATGACGCATCCCTCGATAAGTACCCAAATCGATTAACCGTTTAATTGAAAACTGAATCTCACGACGAAGGTCACCTTCTACCGTAAACAATCCAACTTGCTCACGAATCCGCTCTAGTTCAGCATCGGTCATATCCTTTATTTTTTTAGAAGGAGAAATCTTTGCTGTTTCACAAATCTTACAAGCACGAGATCGTCCAATTCCAAAAATTGCGGTCAAACCAATCTCAGCATGCTGTTGTGGCGGGATATTAATGCCAGCAATACGGGCCATGACTGTTCCTTGAATAAATCAATTATAGTCAAGAATAACAAAAATGTTATCCTTGACGTTGCTTATGACGCGGGTCAGTACAAATAATTCGCACTACTCCGTGACGTTTAATAATCTTACAATTTCGGCAAACTCGCTTAACTGATGCCATTACTTTCATCGTTAACTCCTAACTTTCCGTAATAATTTTTGACTTACTTAGCACGGAAAATAATTCTAGCCCTAGTAAGATCGTAAGGTGTAAGCTCAACTGTTACCTTATCTCCTGGTAATATTCTGATATAATGCATACGCATTTTACCAGAGATATGACCAAGAACTATGTGTCCATTTTCAAGCTTTACACGAAAATTTGCATTAGGAAGATTTTCTAAAATCTCTCCCTGCATTTGTATTACATCGTCCTTAGACATTATCTTCTACTTAAAACAATAAAAATTTTTCATTTCCTTAACTCTTAAAATTAGATTTCTTAAGTAGGGAATCATATTGGTAGGACATTACACAAGATTGAACCTGTGTCATAAAATCCATCGTTACAACAACGATAATTAATAAAGAAGTACCTCCAAAATTAAAAGGCACATTCCATTTCGCTACCAAAAATTCTGGAACAAGACAGACTAATACTACATACATAGCACCAATCAATGTTAAACGCACAAGAATTTTATCAATATAACGAGATGTCTGTTCACCTGGGCGAATTCCAGGAATTAGTGCACCACTTTTTTTAAGATTATCTGCTGTTTCTCTACTATTAAAAACAAGAGCAGTATAAAAAAAACAGAAAAATAAAACAAATAACGAGTATAAAGCTATGTATAAAGGCTGTCTAGGTGAAATTGCAATAGCTAAACTAGATAACCAATTAATTTCACTAGCTCCTGAAAACCAGCTGGCTATTGTTCCTGGCAATAACATCAAAGAAGAAGCAAATATAGGAGGAATAACCCCGGACATATTTAACTTTAATGGCAAATGTGAACTCTGTCCTCTATATAATTTATTACCGACTTGACGCTGTGCATAATTTACAGGAATTTTTCTTTGAGCCATTTCAACAAAAACAACTAGAGAGGTAACTAAAAAAACTATGCTTAGTATAAAAATAGCTGATGTGATAGAGATAGAATTGACGCGAACCATATCCAGTAATAAAAGCAACGAAGATGGAAGCTCCGAAACTATACCAGCAAATATAATCATAGATACGCCGTTACCAATTCCACGTTCAGTTATCTGTTCACCCAGCCACATTACAAACATAGTACCGGTTACTAAAGTTAGAACTCTAATCATCATACAAAATGTACCGTCATCAACTATTAGCCCAGGCTGAGATTGTAAAACAAGGCAAACGCCAAAAGCTTGTACAGAAGCAACTAAAACAGCACCATATCTTGTATACTGAGATATTTTTCTACGGCCAGACTCCCCTTCCTTCCTTAGAGATTCTAAATAAGGCACTACCATAGTCATTAACTGAACCACTATGGAAGCTGAAATATAAGGCATAATTCCTAATGAGAACACGGAGAAACGAACCAATGCTCCTCCTGAAAACATATTGAATAAACCTATTATTCCCCCCTGATTATTTTGAAACAAATCAGCTAACACATAAGGGTTAACACCAGGAACAGGAATATGAGTACCAATACGATAAACTATAATTGCAAGAACAAGAAAAACAACCCTACGTTTCAAGTCATAATAGCCAGAACTAGTCTTAGTTGATGATTGCCATCTAGTCACTTTTATAAATACCTCTTAAACTATTAACGATCCACCAACAGACTCTATAGCAGAACAAGCACCAGCTGTTGCTGCAATACCCCTTAATACTAATTTACGTGACAAACTACCAGACTTTATAACTTTAACAAACCTTACCTCACCCTTAACAATAGAGTTGCTTTTCAATACTTGTATATCAACCTCATTAACAGACAAAGATTGCAAATCTGATAAATTAATCTGAGCATACAAATGATTATCAAATTTCCTAAAACCCCTCTTTGGTAATCGTCTTTGTAATGGCATTTGACCTCCTTCGAAGCCAACTTTGTGGAAACCTCCTGAACGAGATTTCTGTCCTTTGTGGCCACGGCCCGCTGTTTTTCCCAATCCAGAACCTATCCCTCGACCAACACGACGCCTAGGAAATTTACTTCCTTCCGCAGGATTTATTGTATTTAATCTTATTTCTAACATAAAGCTTTCCTAAACATGCGAAACATCAATAAGATATTTTACTTTTCTAAGCATTCCTCTAACCTCAGGTGTATTATTCAAAATGCTTATACTATTTACTCTACGAAGACCTAAACCTCTAACGGTCTCTCTATGAGACTTATTAGTTCCAATAGTAGAGCGCAAAAGTCTAATCTTCAATTGATCATGAGTCATAAGAATTATCCTAATATTTCCTCTATGCTCTTACCTCTTTTAGCCGCAACTTCAGAGGGGGTCATAGAATTACGCAATCCATTAAACGTTGCCCTAACTAGGTTATAAGGATTGCTAGAACCCAAACTCTTGGCAACAACATTACGGATACCCATTACCTCAAAAATAGCACGCATAGGACCACCAGCTATTACACCTGAACCCTCAGCCGCCGGAGAAATAACAACTTTAGAAGCTCCATGTTTGCCAACAACAGCATGTTGCAACGTGCCACTTTTTAAAGAAACTTTAAACATGTTGCGACGAGCTTGTTCCATTGCTTTTTGGACAGAAACAGGCACTTCCCTAGCTTTCCCTTTGCCCATGCCTATACGGCCATCACCATCACCAACCACAGTAAGAGCCGCAAAACTCATTGTACGGCCTCCCTTAACAACTTTACTAACACGATTGACAGCTATCATTTTCTCACGTAAGCCATCTTCGTTATCTTTTTCCGCGTTATTCTTGCCTTGTACTTTGGCCATTTATAAAATCCTCGATCAAAACTTTAATCCAGCCTCACGAGCAGCTTCAGCTAAAACTCTAACTCTGCCATGATAATGAAAACCGGAACGATCAAAAGCTACAGAGTCTATACCAGCACATTTAGCTTTTTCTGCGATACGTGCACCCACTATAGCAGCCGCTATCTTATTACCACCATTAGTAGTCTTCTCCCTCAATAAGGACTTAACCTCAGATTCTAGAGTCGAAGCACTAACTAAGACTCTATCTCCTTCTGGCGAGAAAATATTAGCATAGATATGTAAATTAGATCTAAATACAGATAGACGATTAACACCTAATCTACTAATTTTTCGCCGCGTTGGAATAGATCGACGCAATCTGGAATTTCTTTTATTCATAACTTCCTCTCTTGCCTAAATTACTTTTTCTTAGCTTCTTTAAGCACTACTCGCTCGTCAGCATAACGTACTCCTTTCCCTTTATAAGGTTCAGGTGGACGATATGATCTAATTTTTGCTGCAACTTGACCAACAGATTGCTTATCTATACCTTTTATAACGAGCTCTGTAGGCGTAGAACTCTCTGCAATAATACCAGATGGTAATTGATGTAAAACATCATGAGAAAAACCAAGCTGCAATTTAACTACAGATTCCTGCACAGAAGCTCTAAAACCAACACCGACCAACACTAACTTTCGTTCAAAACCTCTACTAACCCCAATAACCATATTAGATATAAGAGCACGCAAAGTTCCTATCATAGCTTTCGACTGTTCTGAAATACGAACAATTGAAAAAACTATTTTATTCTCTACAAGATCTACTTTTACATCATCAACTAGAAACTGTGTCAAAGAACCTAAAGGACCTTTTATTGTAATTTGATTATCTTCAATTTTCGCCTCAACATTATTAGGCAAATCAATTGGATATTTAGCAATTCGTGACATTAGAATTTCTCCCTAGGCCACATAACATAAAACTTCACCGCCAACACCATTAGCCTTGGCTTTACGGTCTGTCATGACACCATGTGAAGTGGAAACTATAGCTATACCCAAGCCGTTCATTACTTGAGGAATACTAGAGCTCTTTTTATAAACTCTTAAACCAGGGCGAGAAACTCTATCAATTCTCTCTATAACTGGACGTCCAGCATAATACTTGAGAATAATCTCTATTTCTGGTTTGCTAGCAATACCTTTAATCTCAAAACCATCTATATATCCTTCCTCTTTTAAGACAGTAGCGATTGCTACCTTTATATTTGAAGACGGAATAATGACCTTTACTTTATCAGTTTGCTGTGCATTGCGGATACGAGTCAACATATCAGCAATTGGATCGCTCATGCTCATGCTATTTCTCCTACCAGCTAGCCTTAATCATTCCGGGAATTTCTCCCTTCATTGCCATTTCTCGCAATTTGTGTCGAGCTAGCCCAAACTTACGAAAAACACCTCGCGGACGCCCCGTTACAACACAACGATTACGTTGTCTTGTGGGATTAGAATTGCGCGGTAACTGCTGCAGCTGTAATCTAGCTTGATATCTTTCTTCGTCTCCTTTTGATTGATCATCAATTATAGATTTTAGTTGAGCACGTTTAACAGCGAATTTATTAACCAATTTGGTACGTTTAATATCACGATTTATCAGGGACAATTTAGCCACTTTGTAATCCCATTAATTACGAAAAGGAAATCCGAAGGCTGTTAATAAAGCTTTCGCTTCTTCATCAGTCTTCGCTGTAGTAGTGATGCTAATATTCATTCCACGCAAAGTATCGACTTTATCATACTCGACCTCAGGAAAAATGATCTGTTCTTTAACACCTATATTATAATTGCCATGGCCATCAAAAGCACGACCAGAGACACCTCTAAAATCGCGAACTCTAGGCAAAGCAACAGAAACCAAACGATCCAGAAACTCATACATGCGTTCACCGCGTAGAGTAACCATACAACCTATTGGATAATTTTCACGAATCTTAAAACCAGCTATAGCTTTACGAGTTTTAGTTACAACAACTTTTTGTCCTGATATTTTTGTTAAATCAGATACAGCATGATCAACAATTTTTTTATCAGAAACAGCCTCAGATACTCCCATATTAAGAGTAATCTTAGATAGACGTGGAGCTTCCATTATGCTTTTATATCCAAATCTTGACTTTAGGCTAGCTATAACTGTATTTCTATACAAATCTTGTAAACGAGACATGCTTCGCTCCCTATGATTTATTATCTACAGAAGAACCATTGGAACGGAATACTCTAGTCTTTACTCCATCTAATTCCTTAATAAGGACACGCTCTCCTTTTCCAGTATCCTTATTGAATAAGGCTACATTAGATATATGTATAGGCATAGACTTGCTGGTAATTCCTCCAGGATTATTACTCATTGGATTAGCCTTTAAATGCTTCTTCACAACATTTATTCCTTCTACCAACAAGTGATCCTTTCCAACAACTGCTGAAACTATCCCACGACGCTTTTTATCGCGACCAGCAAGAATAACAACCTCATCACCTTTACGAATTTTATTCATTAAAGCTTCCCTACAAAACTTCCGGAGCCAAGGATACAATCTTCATAAACCTCTCATTACGTAACTCACGAGTGACAGGTCCAAAGATACGAGTACCAATTGGTTCTAACTTTGCATTTAGTAATACAGCAGCATTACTATCAAATCGCAGTAATGCTCCGTCTTTCCGACGAACACCTTTTGCTGTACGCACAACAACAGCATTATACACTTCACCCTTTTTTACACGTCCGCGTGGGGCTGCATCTTTAACACTTACTTTAATAATATCGCCGATTCCGGCATAACGTCGCTTAGACCCGCCAAGAACTTTGATACACATAACATGACGTGCACCAGTATTATCAGCCACATCTAGCGTGGTTTGCATTTGGATCATGATTTTTCCTATTCCAACTTAACAACTTAATTTTATAGTTGTCAGTTTTGGCCCCGTTTTTCTAGAATGGCTACAATAACCAAATAGATATGGGTTGAAATCTTAACATAATAATATCTCCCTATCCTTAAGATAAGAGAGACACCTCCCTGTATTCTCCCATGTTTTTATAAAAAACACAAGATACAATTAACTAAAAAACAGCAAACCTAAATTTGTGATATTAGATAACTCTCGCAGCATCAATCAAACGCACAACTAGCCAAGATTTAGTGCGAGAAATTGGCCTACATTCTTTTATTTCGACTGTATCTCCCTCATTATACTTATTATCAGCATCATGAGCCTTATACTTTACTGAACGAGTCACTATTTTACCAAGAACATTATGTTTTACTCTTCTCTCAACTATAACCACAACAGACTTGTCCATTTTGTTACTAACTACTTTTCCAACTAATGTCCGTTGACGTTTAGAGCTCTGAATCTCAACAGAATTACTCATTTCCTATTTCCTCTGTCAATATTGTACGTATACGAGCTATGTCCCTACGTACTTTACATATCTGACTTGTATTAGCAAGCTGCTTTGTAGCTACCTGCATACGCAATCTAAACTGAGCTTTCAATAAACTCTCAAGCTCAACATTCAGATCTGTTTTGTTTTTTAAACGAAGCTCACTAGCTTTCATAAAAACCTCTCTAAGCACCAATACGACGCGATACGAAAACAGTAGAAACTGGCAATTTAGCTGCCGCTAAACGGAAAGCTTCTCTGGCTAACTCTTCACTAACACCTTCCATTTCGTACAACACCTTTCCCGGCTGAATTTCTGAAACCCAATATTCTGGATTTCCTTTACCATTACCCATACGAACTTCTGCCGGTTTCTGAGAAATTGGCTTATCTGGGAAAATACGTATCCATACCCTACCGCCACGTTTAATATGTCTATTAATAGCACGTCTAGCAGATTCTATTTGTCTAGCTGTTAATCTTCCTCTACCAGTAGCTTTAAGTCCAAATTCACCGAAAGCTACATTGGCTCCACTAGTGGCAAGACCAGTATTTCGACCTTTATGTTCTTTACGATATTTTCTACGAGCTGGTTGTAACATAATTAACCTACCTCATTTTCTGAAGAAGAGCTGTTATTAGCCTGTTGAGAACGATAGTTAGTTTTTCCAGATCCTCTATTACGTGACGACTTATTATCAACCCTTTCTTTTGGAGAGCGTCTTGACTTACGATTATCCTCTTCTCTGAAAGGTTTAACATCAGTTGGCAATATGTCATTAGAAAAAGATATATCGCCTTTATATATCCAGACTTTAACACCTATAACACCATAAGTTGTACGGGCTTCAGAAGTTGCATAATCAATATTAGCCTTAAGAGTATGCAAAGGGACTCTACCTTCACGATACCATTCAGTACGAGCTATTTCTATACCATTCAATCGTCCTGAGCTCATTATTTTAATACCCTTAGCTCCTAATCTCATAGCATTTTGCATCGCTCTCTTCATAGCTCTACGGAACATTATGCGCTTTTCTAGCTGTTGCGCTATAGAGTCAGCAATTAATTGAGCATCAATTTCCGGTTTTCGCACTTCTTCTATATTAACTTGCACTGGAACACCAGCCAATCTCTGAAGATCAGTCTTTAAATTCTCAATATCTTCTCCACGCTTGCCTATAACAATCCCAGGACGAGCCGAATAAATAGTTACACGAGCATTCTTAGCTGGTCTCTCTATTAATACTCGACTAACAGAAGCCCCCTTAAGCTTTTTCTTTAAATATTCACGGATTCGTATATCACCAGCCAAGATACCTCTAAAATCACGGTCCTCAGCAAACCAACGTGACGACCAATTTCTGGTGACTGATAAACGAAATCCAGTAGGACAAATTTTCTGACCCATATATTACCCTCTCTCCCTAGGATTCTACCTTAACGGTAATATGACAAGTTTGTTTTTCGATTCTATTACCACGACCTTTAGCGCGAGCAGAAAAACGTTTCATAGACTGAGCCTTGTCAATAAAAATCTCTTTAACATACAACTCATCTATATCAGCACCATTATTGTGCTCAGCATTAGCAATCGCAGACTCAACAGCCTTTTTAATAACACAAGCAGCTTTTTTAGGCGAAAATGCTAGTATATTAACCGCCTGCGCAACAGACTTATTTCTTATTAAATCAGCAACCAATCGAACTTTTTGAGCTGACATATGAATTCCACGGATAACAGCAGTAGTTACCATTTAATCACCTCTTCGCCTTCTTATCTGCAGCATGCCCTTTAAATGTTCTAGTAGCAGCAAATTCACCCAATTTATGACCAACCATATTTTCATTTATATAAACTGGTACTTGCTGACGACCATTATGAACTGCAATTGTTAATCCAATAAAATCAGGGAGAATAGTTGACCTACGAGACCATGTTTTAATTGGTTTTTTATCCTTACTTATAAAGGCTGCCTCTATCTTTTTCATAAGATGAAGATCGACAAAAGGTCCTTTTTTGATAGAACGTGACATATTCGTTCGCCTCTTATTATTTACGCTTACGTTTTTGGACTATCATATTATCAGTCCTTTTATTGCGACGAGTTTTATAACCCTTAGCTGGAGTTCCCCATGGACTTACAGGTTCTCTGGCCTCACCAGTTCGACCCTCGCCTCCACCATGTGGATGATCCACCGGGTTCATGGCGACACCACGAACCGTAGGACGTATGCCGCGCCAACGCATTGCCCCTGCCTTACCTATTTGGCGAAGACTATGCTCCTCATTTCCTACCTCACCTATGGTCGCTCGACAATCCACATGAATGTTGCGAACCTCTCCAGATCTTAAACGAACCTGAGCATAAACACCTTCCCTAGCAAGCAAGACTGCTGATGAGCCGGCTGATCTAGCTAATTGAGCACCCTTGCCAGGACGCATCTCTATGCAATGTATGGTTGACCCGACCGGTATATTTCGTATAGGCAAAGCATTACCTATACGAATTGGCGACTCAACTCCAGAAATTAAAACATCCCCAACTCCAATCCCTCTAGGAGCTATGATATAACGACGCTCACCATCAGCATAACATAAAAGAGCTATATAGGCGCTACGATTAGGATCATATTCAAAACGCTCTACTTTAGCAGATATACCATCCTTACTGCGACAAAAATCCACTACTCTATAATGCTTTTTATGACCCCCTCCCTTATGCCTAACAGTGATATGACCATTATTATTGCGGCCTGATATGCGATTCTTTTTTTCCAACAAAGCAAAAAAAGGATCACCCTTATGAAGGACTGGGTTTACTAATTTTACCACCCCTCTCCTACCAGGAGAAGTAGGCTTCACCTTTAAAATAGCCATTTATATCACCTCTGCAAAGTTAATCTCATGACCATCTCTAAGGGATACATAAGCTTTCTTTTCATTACGACGATGGCCAATGAAACGACCGAAACGTTTAACTTTGCCTTTTCTATTAAATATGCTAACAGAATCCACTTTTACATTAAATAAGAGTTCTACCGCTGCTTTAACCTCTATCTTCGTAGCATCTGGCAAAACCCTGAAAGCAAATTGTCTACATTTATCAGCAATGTTAGTTGTTTTTTCTGTAATCACCGGAGCTAAAATAACTTGCATCAATCGTTCCGCATTCATCCAAACATCTCCTCTAGTTGATTAATAGCTAATTTCTCAATTACTATCTTCTTATAATGAATCAACGACAACGGATCTATATAATGCGGTTCCATCACAGCTACATGTGGTAAATTACGAGTAGCTAGATAAATATTCTCATCAACCTCATCTAATATTATCAATATTGACTCAGAACCAAAATTTTTAATTCTTAAAACAGCCTCTTTAGTTTTAGGAGAATCAAGCTTTAAGGAGTCTATTGCTAATACACGATCTTCTTTGACTAGCTGCGACAAAATAGATCTAATTCCAGATCTATACATTTTCTTATTAATCTTCTGAGAAAAATTCTCCTCAGGAGAATTAGGGAATATACGACCGCCACCTCTCCATAATGGAGAAGAAGTCATGCCAGCCCTAGCGCGACCAGTACCTTTCTGACGCCAAGGTTTCTTAGTGCTATGTTTGACAGCAGCTCGATCTTTTTGCGCTCTATTACCAGATCTTCCATTTGCCTGAAACGCAACTACTAATTGATGAACCAATGATTCATTTACTTCGCTACCAAAAACTAGATCAGAAACATTCATTATAGATGTCTGATCTTGATTATCAAGGAGCTTTATATCCATGTTCTAGCTCCTCTTCTTTAAGATTTTCTTTATAGCTGGAAGAACTACTATCTCCGAATCGGAATAACCAGGAACAGCTCCCCTAACTATTATTAAACTTCTATCTAAATCTATTCTAACTATTTCTAGATTTTGAATAGTACAAGAAACAGAGCCTAAGTGACCAGGCATTTTCTTTCCAGGAAATACCCTGCCAGGATCCTGAGACTGACCTATAGAGCCAGGAGCCCTATGAGAACGAGAATTGCCATGAGAAGCTCTTTGAGAGCTAAAATTATGACGCTTTATGGCGCCAGCAAAACCTTTACCTATGGTTGTTCCAGAAACATCCACCTCTTGACCAACCTCAAAGATTGAATTTATATCTAAGATAGATCCAACAACAAAATCTAAAGAATCAGAAGGATTGAGGCGAAACTCTTTCAGTACACTACCAGCATCAATACCAGCTTTAGAGTAATGTCCGGCAAGTGGTTTAGTAATACGCGAGGGTTTTCCAACACCGTACGCTAACTGGACAGCTGTGTAACCATCTTTTTCAACTGACTTTATTTGTGCAATACGATTATTTGACACATCCAGAACAGTTACAGGAATAGATTCACCATCATCCGTAAAAATTCTAGTCATGCCAACCTTGCGACCTACCATTCCTAATCTATAGGATGTAGAAGTCGAATTCAACATTATTATCTCCATTTTGGCTACGATTGGCCAATACACCACACAATAAAAAACATAAAAAATAAAACAAAAACAAACATAGATAGCAGAAAAAATCTATATTTGTTTAGAGATCTGATTACATCATGTTAAATTACACACATGCGTAAGATAGCATAACATAGTAAGATATCAAAAAAACTATTGCAAAGCAATCTCTACATCAACTCCAGCTGGCAAGTCTAACCTCATTAAAGCATCTACCGTTTTATCTGTAGGCTCCACTATGTCCATTAAACGTTGATGGGTACGAACCTCAAATTGATCACGAGAAGTTTTATTAACGTGTGGAGATCGTAATAAATCATAACGATTAATTCTTGTTGGCAGAGGAACTGGACCCCTAACAATAGCCCCAGTACGCTTTGCTGTATCAACTATTTCTGCAGCAGATTGATCGATTAGCTTATAGTCAAAGGCTTTCAAGCGAATACGAATCTTTTGATTTTTCATGAATATTCCTAAAGAGCGAATAACAAAGGCAATAAACCTTTGTTATTTATATTTTCAAGCAATGATTTTAGATACTACACCAGCACCAACAGTTCTACCACCCTCACGAATAGCGAAACGCAATCCTTCTTCCATTGCTATAGGTGACAATAACCTTACTGTCATAGCAACATTATCGCCAGGCAGAACCATCTCTTTATCTTCTGGCAACTCAATAGTACCAGTTACATCAGTGGTTCTGAAATAAAACTGTGGACGATATCCTTTAAAAAATGGAGTGTGTCTACCGCCTTCTTCCTTAGATAAAACATAAACTTCAGCAGTAAACTCTGTATGAGGAGTAATAGATCCTGGTTTAGCTAGAACCTGACCTCTTTCAACATCTTCCCTTTTAGTTCCTCTAAGAAGAATTCCAACATTATCACCAGCCTGACCTTGATCAAGCATTTTGCGAAACATTTCAACACCAGTGCAGATGGTTTTTACTGTAGGCTTAATACCTATAATCTCTATCTCTTCTCCTACCTTTACTACACCGCGCTCTACACGACCGGTAACAACGGTTCCACGACCAGAGATTGAGAATACATCCTCAACTGGTAATAAAAATGCACCATCTACTGCTCTTTCTGGGGTCGGTATATAATTATCTAAAGCATCAGCTAGAGCTAAAATCGCTTTCTCACCAAGCTCACCTTTATCGCCCTCTAAAGCTAATTTGGCAGAACCTTTTATTATAGGAGTGTCATCACCAGGAAAATCATATTTTGATAGCAACTCTCTAACTTCCATCTCAACAAGTTCTAAAAGCTCCTCATCATCTACCATGTCTGCCTTGTTCAGGAAAACAACAATGTAAGGCACACCAACCTGACGAGATAACAATATATGTTCTCTAGTTTGTGGCATTGGCCCATCAGCAGCAGAAACAACCAATATGGCACCGTCCATTTGTGCAGCACCAGTTATCATGTTTTTAACATAATCAGCATGACCAGGACAGTCAACATGAGCATAGTGACGCGCTGATGTTTCATATTCAACGTGAGCGGTATTTATAGTAATACCTCTGGCTTTCTCTTCTGGAGCGGCATCAATCTGAGCATAAGCTCTCGCTTCCCCACCAAATTTAGTAGCTAATACCGTAGTAATGGCAGCTGTTAAAGTTGTTTTACCATGATCAACGTGACCAATAGTACCTACATTTACATGCGGCTTGCTACGTTCAAACTTGCCTTTCGCCATATGTTCCTTCCCTTAAACTTTCTTAAATTCAAATAATAATTACCCTTAACATAAATGCTAGGATAATATGCGTTAATATTTTACTTTGATCTTGCCGTAATAACATCATCTGCCACATTCTTGGGCGCTTCTGAATAATGCTTGAACTCCATTGTATAAGTAGCTCGTCCTTGAGTTAAAGAACGAAGACTTGTAGCATAACCAAACATTTCTGCCAGCGGCACCTCAGCCTTTATTATTTTTCCGCCACCCATAATATCGTCCATGCCCTGAACTATTCCTCTGCGTGAAGATAAATCACCCATAACAGTACCAGCATAATCTTCAGGAGTTTCCACTTCTACAGCCATCATCGGCTCTAAAAGCACAGGACTAGCTTTCCTTAGACCCTCCTTAAATGCCATAGAACCAGCCATTTTAAATGCATTTTCATTAGAGTCAACATCATGGTAAGATCCAAAGAATAATGTAACCTTAACATCAACTATAGGATAACCAGCTAATACGCCAGATGGCAAAGTTTCTTGAATACCCTTATCAACTGCAGGAATATATTCCCTAGGAACAACCCCTCCCTTAATAGCATCAACAAACTGATATCCTTCTCCTGGGGATAATGGCTCAACTTTTAATACTACATGACCATACTGACCTCGACCACCAGATTGTTTAATAAACTTGCCTTCGGCCTCTTCACAAGTTTTTCTGATAGTCTCCCTGTAAGCAACCTGTGGTCTACCTACATTAGCTTCTACTCCGAACTCCCTCTTCATTCGGTCAACTAAAATCTCTAGGTGCAATTCACCCATTCCAGAAATTATAGTCTGACCTGACTCCTCATCGCTACGTACTCTAAAGGAAGGATCTTCTTGTGCCAAACGAGACAAAGCCATGCCCATTCTTTCTTGATCACTCTTAGACTTCGGTTCTACTGCCTGTGATATTACTGGCTCAGGAAATACCATTTTTTCTAGCGTAATATGAGAATCAAGATCACAAAGAGTCTCACCTGTAGTAACTTCTTTTAGACCAACAACTGCTGCGATATCGCCAGATAAAACTTCCTTAATTTCTTCTCTATTATTAGCATGCATCTGCAATAATCTACCAATACGTTCTTTTTTCCCTTTTATTGGATTAAAAATAGTATCTCCAGATTTTAAAACTCCTGAATAAACCCTTATGAAAGTTAACTGACCAACAAATGGATCACTCATTAACTTAAAAGCTAAAGCTGATAGTTTTTCTTTATCATCAGCCTTGCGAAGAATTTCATTACCGTCATCATCTATGCCAGAAACAGGAGGTATATCTATAGGAGAAGGTAAGTAATCAATAACAGCATCCAACATCCTCTGCACCCCCTTATTTTTAAAGGCTGATCCACAAAGCATAGGCTGAATTTCACAAGCAATAGTCCTGGCTCTTATAGCAGAATTAATATCTGACTCATCTAAATTACCGGTTTCCAAATATTTGTTAGTGAGATCCTCCGAGAATTCAGCAGCAACCTCTAATAAATTTTCCCGCCATTTTTCCACTTGATCTTTTAAGTCTGGAGATATTTCTTGATAACTGAATTTAGTACCTTGGTTCTTTTCATCCCATATAATAGATTTCATTTTTACAAGATCAACCACACCCATAAACTTATCTTCAGAACCAATAGGTATAACGATAGGAACAGGGTTTGCTCTTAGACGTAATTTAAGCTGATCATAAACTTTAAAGAAATTAGCACCAGTTCTATCCATTTTATTAACAAACGCAAGACGAGGCACCTTATATTTATTTGCCTGACGCCAAACAGTTTCTGACTGAGGTTGAACTCCACCAACAGCACAATAAACCATGCAAGCGCCATCCAATACCCTCATGGAACGTTCTACTTCTATGGTGAAATCCACATGCCCTGGAGTATCAATGATGTTTATTCTATGCTCAGGGTAATTATTGGCCATCCCTTTCCAAAAAGCGGTAGTAGCAGCAGAAGTAATAGTAATACCACGCTCCTGCTCTTGCTCCATCCAATCCATAGTAGCAGCACCATCGTGAACTTCGCCAATCTTATGGTTAACACCAGTATAGAATAGGATTCTCTCTGTTGTTGTAGTTTTACCTGCATCTATATGAGCAGAGATACCTATGTTGCGGTAGTACTCTACCGAAGTTTTGCGAGACATTATATTACCCCCAACTACCAACGAAAATGACTAAATGCTTTATTAGCCTCTGCCATTTTATGAGTATCTTCTCTTTTTTTCATAGCAGAACCTCGAGATTCAGATGCATCCATTAACTCTCCTGCTAAACGTAGATCCATAGACTTCTCGCCACGCTTTTTAGCTGCTTCACGAACCCAACGCATAGATAAAGCTAAACGACGTACAGGTCTTACCTCAATAGGAACTTGATAGTTTGCACCACCAACACGACGACTTTTCACTTCTACTATAGGCTTAACATTATTTATCGCAAGGCTGAAGATATCCAAAGGATTTTTTCCAGTCTTGTTACCAATATGATCCAACGCTCCGTAAACAATACGCTCAGCGACAGCTTTTTTACCGCTTAACATAACAATATTAATAAATTTAGCTAATTCAACACTGCTAAATTTTGGATCCGGCAAAATATCTCTCTTAGGAATCTCTCTACGACGTGACATTTACTAATTTCCTTGTGTAATTCAGTTGAACTATTAAAGTCAAAGCTGCTTAAAAAAACAGCCACTTACATACTACTTAATAAAAAGTAGACACACTTTCTACAACTCTCATTGCAGTATTACGATTTCTTAGAGCGCTTTGCTCCATATTTGGAACGAGCTTGTTTGCGATTTTTAACACCCTGCAAATCAAGAGAACCTCGAACGATATGATATCTAACGCCAGGAAGGTCCTTTACACGACCGCCACGAACTAAGACTACTGAGTGTTCTTGCAAATTATGTCCCTCGCCACCAATATATGAAATAACTTCATAACCATTGGTCAGGCGAACTTTGGCAACCTTACGCATGGCTGAATTAGGTTTTTTCGGAGTTGTTGTGTAAACACGTGTACACACTCCTCTACGTTGAGGACAATTTTCCAAAGCTGGACTTTTATTCTTGATAACGCTGACCTCGCGGGGTCTACGCACAAGCTGGCTGATAGTAGGCATATACTATAAAATCCCTTTATATTACATTTCTGTTTAACACTTATTTATGTTGCTACAGACAAAAAATAATGAAGCGGCAAACTAAATCAAAAATAAACCCAAAATGAGGCAATAATTTGATTTAGAAAACCTGCAAATAAAGGTGCTTGAACAGCACCAACAAAATAACAAAACAACATACAACTGAGGATAATACATTCGTTATAGCTGATTGTCAAAGTAGAAAATTATACAATGAACAATCAGTCATGCAAATTATTAAAAACTGACAGCCTCAAAAGGATCAATTGAACTCCTAGCTGTTGATTTATTTAACTCATCAGAACGTGTCTTAGCTCTACGTGCATTATGACATGACAAACCAGTACCAGCAGGAATTAAACGACCAACAATAACATTCTCTTTAAGACCTCTTAAGTCATCACGTTTGCCCATAACGGCAGCTTCTGTCAACACACGAGTAGTCTCTTGAAAAGATGCTGCTGATATAAAAGAATCAGTAGATAGCGAAGCCTTTGTAATCCCTAGTAGAATATTTTCATAAGTAGCCTGACTGCCACCTTGAGAAATAACACGATCATTCTCATTTAGTAGCTCTGACCTTTCTACTTGCTCTCCGGGAATAAATTTCGTGTCCCCTGGACTAGAAATCACAACCCTACGTAACATTTGACGAACAATAACTTCTATATGCTTATCATTTATTTTTACACCTTGTAACCGATAAACATCCTGAACTTCGTTAACTATATAAGAGACAAGACTTTCTACACCCTGAAGCCTTAGTATATCATGCGGATCTGCAGGACCATCTACTATAATTTCTCCTTTATTGACTACCTGTCCATCATGCACCAATATTTGTTTTTCCTTAGAAATTAAGAATTCATGAGAAATCCCATCAAGGTCAGTTATAATAAGCCTTTGCTTACCCTTTGTTTCTTTTCCAAAAGAAACAGTTCCAGTTACCTCGGCAAGCATACCAGAATCTTTTGGAGATCTAGCTTCAAATAACTCCGCTACACGAGGCAAACCACCAGTTATATCTCTTATTTTTTGTGACTCTTGTGGTATCCTTGCCAATATCTCTCCTATTGATACCGATTGTCCATCACGAACAGTAATAAGAGCCCCTATTGGGAAAGCTATATTAACAGCATGGTCTGTGCCAGCTATTTTTACCTCATCTCCACCCTCATTAATAAGTTTAATCTGTGGACGCATCATAATCTTATTTCCACGAGTCTTTGGAGTAATCACAACCAAAGTTGATAATCCTGTTAACTCATCAACTTGTTTAGCTACAGTAACACCCTCTTCTATATTTTCAAATTTCACAGCTCCAGAATACTCAGACACTATAGGTCTAGTTAAAGGATCCCACGATGATAATCTCATGCCTGCCTTAACATTCTCACCATCTCCAACTAACAAGACAGCCCCATAAGGTATTTTATGCCTTTCACGTTCTCGAGAATTCTCATCAAAAACAGCCAGTTCTCCCGAGCGTGAAATTGCTATACGCTCACCTTTAGGATTGGTTACATATCTCATAGTGCCCATGAAACCAACAACACCATTTGATTTTGTCTCTACAAAACTAGCAAGAGCTGAGCGAGAAGCTGCTCCACCAATGTGGAAAGTTCTCATGGTTAACTGAGTTCCTGGCTCACCAATAGACTGAGCAGCTATAACACCGACTGCTTCACCTATATCAATAGAAGAACCCCTCCCCAAATCTCTACCATAACAAGAAGCACACAAACCACGTCTTGTTTCACAAGTCAAAGGAGTCCTTATTCGAACCTCATCTATACCTAAAGAATCTATTTTCTCTACAAAGCTTTCATCTAATAAAGTACCAATAGGAATGATTGTCTCTCTTGTGTCAGGATTAACAATATCTGATGCAGTGACTCGACCCAGTATTCTATCGCGCAAGGACTCTATTACTTCACCACCCTCAATTAGAGCCTTCATATTGTAACCATGAGAAGTGCCACAATCATACTCAGTAATCACCAAGTCCTGTGTAACATCTACCAAACGACGAGTCAGATATCCAGAATTAGCTGTTTTTAAAGCAGTGTCAGCTAAACCTTTACGAGCTCCATGAGTAGAGATAAAGTATTGTAAAACGTTTAACCCCTCTCGAAAATTAGCACTAATTGGCGTTTCAATTATGGAGCCATCAGGCTTTGCCATTAAACCTCTCATGCCAGCCAACTGACGTATCTGCGCAGCAGAACCACGAGCACCAGAATCAGCCATCATATAAATAGAGTTAAATGATTCCTGACGAATATTGTTACCATCTCTATCTAATACTGGCTCAGTAGCTATATATTCCATCATGGCCTTACCTACTCTATCACTGGCCTTACCCCATATATCTACTACGTTATTGTACCTTTCCTGGGAAGTTACCAATCCTGATGAATATTGCTTATCTATTTCTTTAACTTCTTGATTTGCCTCTGAAAGAATCTCAGCCTTTGCATCTGGAATTAACATATCTTCCATAGCAATAGATATACCAGCTCGAGTTGCTAAGGAAAAACCAGCCTGCATAAGCCTATCGGCAAAGATCACAGTAGCTCTTAAGCCACAACGCCTGAAAGAATAATTTATTAAACGAGAGATCTCTTTCTTTTTTAATGCCTTATTTAATACAGAAAATGATAAGCCTTTTGGCAATGTTTCTGAGAGCAATGCCCGACCAACAGTAGTTTCATAACGATTCACAACAGGAGAAAAATTATCTTCAGTATCATTCTCATATTCTGTGATTCGCACTGAAACACGACTTTGCAATTCAACTTCGTTATTATGATAAGCTCTTTGAACTTCTGAAACATCAGAAAAACACATATGCTCTCCTAAACCATTTATACGTTCACGAGTAGCATAATATAAACCCAAGACTATATCTTGAGAAGGAACTATCGATGGTTCACCATTAGCAGGAAATAATATATTATTAGAAGATAGCATAAGGGTACGAGCCTCAAGTTGCGCCTCTAAAGATAAAGGAACATGTACTGCCATTTGATCCCCGTCAAAGTCAGCATTGAAAGCTGCGCATACTAGAGGATGCAGCTGTATCGCTTTTCCTTCAATAAGAACAGGCTCAAAAGCCTGAATGCCTAGTCTGTGTAATGTTGGGGCTCTATTCAACATAACCGGATGCTCTCTAATAACCTCCTCCAAGATATCCCACACTACTGGATCCTGACTATCAACCATCTTTTTAGAAGCTTTGATAGTATTAGAAAGCCCCATCATTTCAAGCTTATTAAATATAAATGGTTTAAATAGCTCTAAAGCCATTAATTTAGGTATACCACATTGATGCAACTTGAGCTGAGGCCCAACAACGATAACAGAACGTCCTGAATAATCTACTCTTTTGCCAAGTAGATTTTGACGAAACCTACCACCTTTACCTTTAATCATATCGGCTAAGGACTTTAACTGGCGCTTATTAACACCAGTCATTGCTTTACCTCTACGACCATTATCAAGCAAAGAATCAACCGCCTCTTGAAGCATTCTTTTTTCATTTCTAAGAATAATCTCAGGAGCCTTTAGCTCTATCAATCTTTTCAATCGATTATTGCGATTTATAACACGGCGGTACAAATCATTTAGGTCAGAAGTAGCAAAACGCCCACCATCTAAAGGCACTAAAGGTCTTAAATCAGGAGGCAATACAGGCAACACCTCCATAATCATCCATTCTGCTTTTATATCGGATCTATGGAATCCTTCCATGACTTTTAGTCTTTTGGATATCTTCTTTATTTTTGCCTCAGAATTAGTATTTTTGATTTCATTCCTAAGAACTTCAATTTCTCGACTAATATCCATAGTACGCAATAATTCACGCACTGCTTCGGCACCCATCAAAGCTTTAAATTCATCGCCATATTCTTCTGTTTTTGATATAAAATCATCGTCAGTCATTATCTGACAACGTTTTAGAGGTGTCATACCTGCATCAATAACACACCAAGCCTCAAAGTATAGAACTCTTTCTATATCACGTAGTGTCATATCTAATACTATACCCAATCTAGATGGCAAACTTTTCAGAAACCAAATATGTGCAACTGGACTAGCAAGCTCTATATGCCCCATTCTTTCTCTGCGAACCTTTGATGCGGTTACTTCAACCCCACATTTCTCACAAATAACACCTCTATGTTTTAGACGCTTATATTTTCCACATAAACACTCGTAATCCTTTATAGGACCAAATATTTTTGAGCAAAATAAACCATCTCTTTCCGGTTTAAAAGTGCGATAATTTATAGTTTCCGGCTTACGAACCTCTCCGTATGACCAAGAACGAATCTTCTCAGGAGAAGCCAGGCTAACCTTTATAGAATCAAACTGCTCATCCTGGGAAACTTGTTTAAAAAGATCAATAAGAGCTTTCATTAGTTACGCTCCAAATCTATATCCAAACCTAAAGAACGAATTTCTTTAACAAGAACATTAAAGGATTCAGGCATTCCAGCATCAATTAAATGATCTCCCTTAACTATGCTTTCATAAACCTTAGTCCTTCCAGAAATATCATCAGATTTCACTGTCAACATTTCTTGCAATGTATAAGCCGCACCATAAGCCTCCAAAGCCCAAACCTCCATTTCGCCAAAACGCTGACCACCGAATTGCGCTTTACCTCCTAAAGGTTGTTGAGTAACCAAAGAGTACGGACCTATGGATCTCGCATGCATCTTATCATCGACCAAATGATGTAATTTCAAATAGTACATATACCCAACAGTAACAGGTCGTTCAAACTTTTCACCAGTCCTACCATCAAATAACCAAGACTGAGCTCTAGATTTAGTTAGTTGCATTTTATCAGCAATATTATCTGGGTAAGCTATATTTAGCAGATCATGAATTTCTTTTTCATTGACCCCATCAAAAACAGGAGTAGAAACAGGCAAACCTGGTTTCAAATTATTAGCCAATTCTAAAATCTCACTATCAGTCAAACTATCTATAGAGACAATATTAGATTTATAAATACTACTTAAATATTCCCTAATTTTTGAGGACTGATGTTTCAATTCAGAATTAAGGACATCACTGATCCGAGCTCCTATACCCTTAGCAGCCCATCCTAGATGAACTTCTAAAACCTGACCAACATTCATCCTAGAAGGAACGCCTAAAGGATTTAGAACAATATCAACTGGCGTTCCATCAGCCATATAAGGCATATCCTCAACTGGAATAATTCTAGAAACAACACCTTTGTTACCATGTCTGCCAGCCATTTTATCGCCAGGTTGTAGTCTACGCTTTACAGCCAAGTATACTTTCACCATCTTCAAAACACCGGGAGGCAACTCATCACCTTGTGTTAATTTCTTCTTCTTCTCTTCAAATAAAGAATCAAACTGTTTTCGTTCCTGATCAAGAGAATATTTTGCTTGCTCTAATATACTAGCAGCATCTTCTGATTCAAGACGAATATCAAACCAGTACCAATGATCAATAGATTTAAGATAGTCCTTAGTAATCAAAGATCCTTTTAATAATTTTAAAGGGCCTCCATTAGCTATCTGACCGACCAATACTTTTTCAATCCTATCAAACTGATCTTTTTCAACTATACGCAAACGATCATTTAAATCTTGACGATACTTTTTAAGATCATCATCAATAATAGATTGAGCTCTATTATCTCTTACAACACCTTCTCTAGTAAAAACTCTAACGTCTATTACAGTACCACTCATTCCAGAAGGAACTCTCAAAGAAGTATCCTTCACATCAGATGCCTTCTCTCCAAAGATTGCTCTTAGTAATTTTTCTTCTGGTGTTAATTGAGTCTCTCCCTTTGGGGTAACCTTGCCAACTAAAACATCATCAGGACCAACTTCAGCACCTATACAAATAATACCAGAATCATCCAATCTATTTAATTGTACTTCGGAAAGATTACTAATATCTCTAGTAATATCTTCTGGACCTAGCTTAGTGTCCCTTGAAACGACAGTTAATTCTTCTATATGAACAGACGTATACCTATCATCAGAGACAACCTTTTCTGAAATAAGAATTGAATCTTCAAAATTGTAACCATTCCAAGGCATAAAAGCGATTAACATATTCTGTCCTAGAGCAAGCTCCCCTAGATCTGTTGAGGCACTGTCAGCCAAAACATCACCTTTTGATATATTGTCACCAAGTCTTACAATTGGACGTTGATTTATATTAGTATTTTGATTTGATCTGGTATATTTAATGAGATTATATATATCAACACCAACCTCTCCTGCTATGTTTTCTGAATCATTCACTCTAATAACTATACGTTCAGCATCAACATAATCAACTAGACCACCCCTTAAGGCCTGAACTGTTGTTCCAGAGTCAACAGCTACTATGCGTTCAAGACCAGTACCAACGATAGGCTTTTCTGGACGCAAACAAGGAACTGCTTGCCTTTGCATATTAGCACCCATAAGAGCTCGATTCGCATCATCGTGCTCCAAGAAAGGAATTAATGAAGCAGCGACCGATACTATTTGAGAAGGAGCCACATCCATATAATGAACATTACCTGGAGAAGTTAATAAAGTCTCACCAGATTCTCTACAAGCAACCAGCTCATCTGTAAAAAAACCTTCTTTATTTAACTCTGCATTAGCCTGAGCAATAACATAATTACTTTCTTCTATAGCTGAAAGATAATCAATTTGATCACTAACTTTACCATTTAGAACTTTTCTATATGGTGTTTCCAGAAAACCATATTCATTTAAACGGGCATATAAAGACATAGAATTTATAAGACCGATATTAGGACCCTCAGGAGTTTCTATTGGGCAAACTCTACCGTAATGAGTTGGATGAACATCTCGCACTTCAAACCCAGCTCTATCTCTAGTCAACCCTCCAGGCCCCAATGCTGAAACACGACGCTTATGTGTAACCTCTGATAAAGGATTAGTTTGATCCATAAACTGAGAAAGCTGACTGGAGCCAAAAAATTCTTTTATAGCTGCAGAAATTGGTTTTGAATTTATCAAATCGTGAGGCATTAAATTATCAGCCTCTGCCTGACCTAGTCTTTCCTTAACGGCCCTTTCAACTCTAACTAAACCAGATCTGAACTGATTTTCAGTCAATTCTCCGACACACCTAACTCTCCGATTTCCAAGATGGTCTATATCATCTATACTTCCATGTCCATTACGCAAATTAACTAATAACTTTATAATATCAAGGATATCCTCACTAGTTAGTATGGTTTTATCATCCAAGTATTCACGACCAAGCCTACTATTTATCTTCATTCTTCCCACACGAGATAAATCATAGGTAGAATCACTGAAAAATAATCGATCAAACAATGATTCAACAGCCTCCTCTGTAGGAGGCTCACCAGGCCTCATCATTCGATATATGGCTATCTTGGCAGACATTTGATCGACAGTTTCATCTATTCTAAGAGTCTGAGAAATATAAGCCCCTCTGTCTAAATCATTCGTATATAAAGTTCTAATATTTTTTACACCAGAATCCCTCAAAGTCTCCAGGGTTTGTTCTGAAATTTCTTCATTAGCATGAACTAAAACTTCTCCAGTCTCGGGATCAATAATATTTTCAGCAACAACTCTACTCAGCAAAAAATCATCTGATACAGTAATAGCATTTATATTAGATTGAGAAATTAGTCTTATGCTTCTAGAACTTATTCTCTTATCCTTTTCTACTATAATATTCCCTTCTTTATCAACAATGTCAAAGCTAGCTACTTCACCCTTCCACCTATCAGGAATAAATTCTAAAACAGAACAATTACTCTTCAATTCAAATGAATCAAAATCAAAAAAATAAGAGAGTATAAATTCATCTAAGAAACCAATAGCCTTTAACAAAATTGTTACAGGCATCTTTCTTCTTCGGTCGATTCTAAAGAACAATATATCCTTAGGGTCAAACTCAAAATCTAACCACGATCCACGATAAGGTATTATTCTAGCTGAAAATAACAATTTTCCTGAGCTATGAGTTTTACCTTTGTCATGCTCAAAAAATACTCCTGGTGATCTATGTAACTGAGAAACAACAACACGCTCTGTACCATTAATAATAAAGGAACCAGAAGATGTCATAAGAGGAATCTCTCCCATATAAACTTCCTGTTCCTTAACTTCCTTTATATTTGACTTGTTCGAATCTTTATCTATCAAAACCAGGCGTAATTTTGCTCTTAATGGCGAAGCATAAGACAAACCACGCTGTTGACACTCTTTAACATCGAATATAGGATCACCTAGAGAATAGCTAACAAACTCTAGGCAAGCAGATCCATTATGACTAATTATAGGAAAAATTGACAAAAAAGCCGCTTGCAAACCATCAACAGAACGCATGGATGGATCAATACCAGCCTGCAGAAATGATTGATAAGATTGCAATTGAGTAGCAAGAAGGCATGGGATTTTTTGTACATCTTCACGCTTAGCAAAACTTTTACGAATGCGCTTTTTTTCGGTATACGAATAAGGCATGAATACTCCGACTCGAAGTTGCATAAACCGTCCACCACGGTTCTAGGTTAACACGTTTCCAGGAAACTCTTAGATACAAAAACTTCCTGGAAATGCAAAAACCCGGAGATAGTTACATACCAACTCCGGGTATCGTTACAAAAAATTATTTTATTTCAGATTTTGCGCCAGCATCATCAAGTTTTTTCTTAATGATTTCCGCATCAGCCTTAGAAACACCTTCCTTAACGGCCTTAGGAGCGCTATCTACTAAATCCTTTGCTTCTTTTAGCCCTAAGCCTGTTAATTCACGAACAGCTTTAATAACACTAACCTTATTAGCTCCAGCTTCTAACAAGATAACATTAAATTCTGTTTGCTCTTCAACTGCAGCATTATTATTACCAGACGGAGCAGCAATAGCAACAGCGGCGGCTGCTGCTGAAACACCAAATTTTTCTTCCATCGCTTTAATAAGCTCGGAAAGATCTAATACTGTCATGTTAGCAACAGCTTCTAGAATTTCATTTTTACTTAAAGACATTTAACGAACTCCAAAATTATAAGCTAGACAAAATTGTCTCTCTATTGAATAAGAAAAAATATTAAGAAGATAAATTCTTCTGATCATGAATAGCGGATAGTACTCTGACAAAAGATGTAGGAACCTCATTAATAGTACGTACAAATTTTGTGACTGGAGCTTGCATTGTTGCCATCAATTTAGCTATTAACTCTTCACGTGAAGGTATAATAGCTAATGCCATAATATCATCATAATCTAATAGACTACTAGACAAGGCACCAGCCTTAATAACCAACTTATCATTATTTTTTGCAAAGCTAGCCAACACCTTAGCTGCAGCTACGGGATCAGAGCTAATACAATAAATTAATGGACCTACTAGTTTATCTGATAAAAACTTAAATCTCGAGTCCGCAATAACTCTGCGAGCAAGTGAATTTTTCAAAACTTTTAAGTACACACCAGCATCACGAGCAGATTTACGTAATAAATAAACAGAAGCAACATTAAGACCACGATATTCAGCAACAACGATTGATTGTGCGTCACTTATCTTTGTGGTTATTTCCTCAATAACTATCTCTTTTTCTTGACGATTAAGACTCACGGATACTCCATAAAAAAACGTTTAAGACAAATGAAACAATCTCATACGTCACCCGGAATCGGCGTCTAGCTGAGTTCATCAAAAAAACAAGAATCTCTCAGAACGCCGTCTACGTTGGAATTAAAACAATATTAAGCAAATTTTCTTTTGCTCCAACGATCTTTGACAGAAATGTCTTATATTTACAAGACATTGCGCCCAAAGCACTTTATTTAAACAAATCATAATTTACAGAAGAAATATCAACCTTAACTCCTATTCCCATAGTAGAAGAAACTGATAACTTGCGTAAATAAATACCTTTTGCTGTAGCTGGTCTACTCTTCTGCAACGAATTCATAAGAGCCACTAAATTTGAATATAGCTGCTGAACAGAAAAAGAGGCTCGACCTATAGCAGAATGTATTATTCCTGATTTGTCTGTACGAAACTGAACTTGGCCTGCCTTAACCTTTCTAACAGCATCAGCTACATCAGCAGTTACGGTACCAACCTTGGGATTAGGCATAAGACCTCTAGGACCTAAAATTTGACCCAAGGTGCCAACAACCCTCATTGTATCTGGCGATGCAATAACAACATCAAAGTTTATTTGACCAGCCTTAATTGATTCTGCTAGATCATCTAATCCAACCAAATCAGCTCCAGCCTGTATAGCAGAATTAGCTTTTTCTCCCTGAGCAAATACCGCTACACGAACAATCTTGCCAGTACCTTCTGGCAAAACAACAGATCCTCGTACCAACTGATCAGATTTCTTAGGGTCAATACCAAGCTTTATAGCAATATCTACAGACTCGTCAAACTTAGCATTAGCTGTTTCTTTTATTAAAGAAAAAGCATCCTCTACAGGATAATACTTAGAACGATTCAACTTTCCATTAATAACTGCAGCGCGTTTATAAGATGCCACGATTAAACTCCCTCAACCTTAATACCCATACTACGTGCACTACCAGCAATAGTACGTACAGCTGCATCAATATTTGAAGCAGTCAAATCAGGCTCTTTTATCTTGGCTATATCTTCAGCCTGAACTCTAGTTAAAACGCCGACTTTATCCATATGTGGCTTAGCTGATCCTTTTTGTACGCCAGTAGCTTTTTTTATAAGAATAGAAGCAGGAGGTGTTTTTAACAAAAAAGTAAAACTCTTGTCAGCAAAAGCTGTAATAACAACTGGTATTGGAAGCCCTGGCTCCATACCCTGAGTCTTAGCATTAAAAGACTTACAAAATTCCATTATATTTAAACCGCGCTGACCTAATGCAGGACCTATTGGCGGTGAAGGATTAGCCTTCCCAGCTGGTACTTGAAGTTTAATAAAACCAATAATTTTTTTTGCCACAAAGTTCTCCTAAAGGGTAATAGCGCTTGAAAAGCTCCCCAAAAAAACAAGATCGATAATTAAATTTTCTCGACCTGTCCAAAATCCAACTCTATTGGAGTTGACCTGCCAAATATAGTAACAGAAACTCTAATTTTATTTTTCTCATAATTAATCTCTTCAACATTGCCATTGAAATCCGCGAAAGGACCATCCTTTACCCTCACAATTTCACCAACCTCGAACAAGATCTTAGGTCGCGGCTTATCAAATCCTTCTTCAATTTGAGACAGTATTTTTTCTACCTCTCCTCGACGAAGAGGAGTAGGCTTATTACCAGACCCACCAAGAAAACCAGTTACTCTATTAGTGCTTTTTATTAAATGCCATGTTTCATCAGTTAATTCCATCTCTATAAGAACATATCCAGGAAAAATACGACGTTCAGTGATAGATTTTTGTCCATTTTTTATATCAATAACCTCTTCTGAAGGAATCAGAATTCTACCAAAAAATGAACCCAGACCAGATTGGTCTATTCTATCATATATCGTTTTTGAAACATTTTTCTCCATACCAGAAGAAACATGAACAACATACCAGTGTTTATTACCCATTAAGTGATCTTATCTCCAACCCAGCAAAATACCATAAATAAAAAAATCTATAATTTTATCAATCAAACAAATAAAGATACTTATCAGGATCGCAAAAACACAAACAGTTCCAGTCATTCTTATAGCTGATTTACGATCCGGCCAACTAACTCTCTTTAACTCAAAAAAAGAGTCCCTGCAGAACGAAAAAAAACTTTTACTTATCTCATTAAAAATAAATAAAATAAAAGATAAACAAGAAAAAACAGAAAAACAAACTAATCTAAAAAGCATAGTTTTTTCTGATAACCAAAAAATTGGTACTAGTCCCAGAAAAAAAACCAAAAAAGCTAAGAAAAACTTAACTTTATCAAAACGACTAAAACAATTATCAAAGCTAGAGATAGACATTTTAAAATTTTAAAAAGACATTATATAATGGCAGGGGCAGTAGGAATTGAACCCACAGCCTTCGGTTTTGGAGACCGACGCTCTGCCAATTGAGCTATACCCCTATATCCAAATAGATAAAATAGTTTATAGAACCAAAGATCCATTCCTTACTACTCAATAAACCTTTGTTATTTATATTTTCAAGCAATGATTTTAGATACTACACCAGCACCAACAGTTCTACCACCCTCACGAATAGCGAAACGCAATCCTTCTTCCATTGCTATAGGTGACAATAACCTTACTGTCATAGCAACATTATCGCCAGGCAGAACCATCTCTTTATCTTCTGGCAACTCAATAGTACCAGTTACATCAGTGGTTCTGAAATAAAACTGTGGACGATATCCTTTAAAAAATGGAGTGTGTCTACCGCCTTCTTCCTTAGATAAAACATAAACTTCAGCAGTAAACTCTGTATGAGGAGTAATAGATCCTGGTTTAGCTAGAACCTGACCTCTTTCAACATCTTCCCTTTTAGTTCCTCTAAGAAGAATTCCAACATTATCACCAGCCTGACCTTGATCAAGCATTTTGCGAAACATTTCAACACCAGTGCAGATGGTTTTTACTGTAGGCTTAATACCTATAATCTCTATCTCTTCTCCTACCTTTACTACACCGCGCTCTACACGACCGGTAACAACGGTTCCACGACCAGAGATTGAGAATACATCCTCAACTGGTAATAAAAATGCACCATCTACTGCTCTTTCTGGGGTCGGTATATAATTATCTAAAGCATCAGCTAGAGCTAAAATCGCTTTCTCACCAAGCTCACCTTTATCGCCCTCTAAAGCTAATTTGGCAGAACCTTTTATTATAGGAGTGTCATCACCAGGAAAATCATATTTTGATAGCAACTCTCTAACTTCCATCTCAACAAGTTCTAAAAGCTCCTCATCATCTACCATGTCTGCCTTGTTCAGGAAAACAACAATGTAAGGCACACCAACCTGACGAGATAACAATATATGTTCTCTAGTTTGTGGCATTGGCCCATCAGCAGCAGAAACAACCAATATGGCACCGTCCATTTGTGCAGCACCAGTTATCATGTTTTTAACATAATCAGCATGACCAGGACAGTCAACATGAGCATAGTGACGCGCTGATGTTTCATATTCAACGTGAGCGGTATTTATAGTAATACCTCTGGCTTTCTCTTCTGGAGCGGCATCAATCTGAGCATAAGCTCTCGCTTCCCCACCAAATTTAGTAGCTAATACCGTAGTAATGGCAGCTGTTAAAGTTGTTTTACCATGATCAACGTGACCAATAGTACCTACATTTACATGCGGCTTGCTACGTTCAAACTTGCCTTTCGCCATATACAACCCCAAAATAAAATAAAGCAAAATACCAAAAATTACATTGGTGCCCATGACGCGGATCGAACGCGTGACCTCTCCCTTACCAAGGGAGTGCTCTACCACTGAGCCACATGGGCATTATGGAGCGGGTGAAGGGAATCGAACCCTCATCGTAAGCTTGGAAGGCTTCTGCTCTACCATTGAGCTACACCCGCACAGATACGCGCATTCACCAACAATAATCTAGAAATAGATATTTAAAGATTCATAGGTAACCATATCGACATAAACATGGTGGAGGAGGTTGGATTCGAACCAACGTAGGCGCAAAGCCAACAGATTTACAGTCTGCCCCCTTTAACCACTCGGGCACCCCTCCTATACAGTATCTAAAATTGTGAAGAAATTCTTTCAAAAAGTCAAACTATAGTGACAAAAATCATAATTAATACTAAATAATAGTAAACAGTTAGACAGTTATACAACAAAACAACAGTGATTATATATTTATAATTAATAAAATTAAAATCAAAAAAACTAAAACACTTAATTACTAGCTCTCTTAATTACTACTAGGCAACGTTGAGAATTGATGCCAGGAACATTAAGATTATATATATTGCTAATACCCCAATCATTAATACAAGAAAAATCATCAATTTCTTTATTTGGAATTAAGCTTTTCATGGAACATAAAATACCATCGTTTTTAACATGATGGCCTGAGAGCTCTACAAATTTAGACAATGAAGAAAAAGCCCTTGATATTACAACATCACATTCTAAAGATTTAAGATTTTCTATCCTCGAGTGATAAACAATGACGTTTGATAATAAAAGACTACTTGAAACATACTTAAGGAAAGATGTTTTCTTAAAAATAGAATCTATACAGGAAATACTGCAATTTGATCGCATTATGGCTAAAACTATACCTGGAAGACCAGCTCCAGAACCAACATCACATACCCTTAGATTTTTTTTCGAAAACGAGTCCAAGAAAGGTAAAACAGATAGACTATCTACTACGTGATATACAAGCATATCCTTATAATTTTTAACAGATGTTATATTGCAATATTTGTTCCATTTTTGCATCATAGATAAGTAGTTACTCAACAATATTTTTTGCTCATTAGATATTTTAATTTTAAGAGTAGAGCAATAATCAGATAAAAAATCATCTGGTAAGTAATTTCTATATAGATGCATTTGAACTCTTCAATTTTTTAACATAAACAAAAAGTACTGATATAGCCGCTGGAGTAACACCAGGAATTCTGCTAGCCTGTCCTATTGTTTCTGGTCTATAATCATTCAGTTTTTGTCGAACCTCAATGGATAGATTAATCATGGAAAGATAATCTATATTATCAGGTATAGAATATGACTCATTCTCAGATATTCTTTTTATCTCATCTGCCTGCTTAGAAATATATCCTGAATATTTTATATGAATATCGATTTGGTCTGATAAAATATCATCATGAGAAACACCTGGGCCTATCAAATAACAACCTGAATCTTTTATAGACATTAGTTCTTTATATTTAATGTTTGGTCTTTTTAGAATATCAAAAACAGATAAATCATTATCAAGATTTTTTCCTAATTTATCATAACTATAATATTTTCCTAGAGACCTAAAATTCAATGAAGTATTTTTTAATCTTTGTATCTCTTTATTTAAAAGATCGCGTCTTCTATTAAATAAATCCCAGCGATTATCATCGACAATACCCATGCCCCTACCTAATTCAGTAAGCCTTAAATCAGCATTGTCCTCTCTTAGAGTTAAACGATACTCTGCTCGTGATGTAAACATCCTATATGGTTCGGTAGTGCCTCTTGTTATTAAATCGTCTACCATTACTCCGATATATGAATCACTCCTAAGGGGAAGCCATTGATCTAAACCCTTACATTTTCTTGAGGCATTTAAACCTGCTAATAAACCCTGGGCGGCTGCTTCCTCATAACCAGTAGTTCCATTAATTTGACCAGCCATATATAAACCATTTATATTTTTCGTCTCCAATGTGGCTTTTAGAGACTTAGGATCAAAATAATCATACTCAATTGCGTAACCATACCTTAATATATGTGCGTTATATAAACCAGGCAGAGAGCGAACTAAATCAATCTGAGCATCAAAAGGCAAGCTTGTAGATATGCCATTTGGATAAAATTCATTAGTATATAAACCTTCTGGTTCTAAGAAAACCTGGTGAGAGTCCTTATCAGAAAACCTAGTGATCTTATCTTCTATAGATGGACAGTATCTTGGTCCCTTAGACTCTATTGATCCATTGTATAAAGGCGACCTAGGGAATGAATTTCTAACTATTTCGTGAGACAATGGATTAGTCCTGGTAATCCAACAAGGTATCTGTTTGGGATGCATGTTTCTATCCCCAATGAAAGAGAAAACAGGTGCCGGTAAATCTCCTTCTTGAATCTGAAGCATATTAAAATCAATAGTTCTGCCATCTATGCGAGGAGGAGTTCCAGTTTTTAGACGTCCGTAGGGAAAGCCAAGATCTTTTAGATTTTCAGACAAAGAAACTACTGATTGATCACCAGATCTACCGCCAGAAAAACTACTATTCCCCATATGTATAATTCCATTAAGAAAAGTACCTGTTGTCAACACAACTGATTTTGCTTTTATGTCAATCCCAAGACTAGTCTTAATACCAAAAACACTATTGTTTTTTACTAAAATACTATTAACTGTTTGTTGAATAATGTAAAGATTCTCTTGATTCTCTAGTTTTTGTCTAACAATTTGACGATATAATGATCTGTCTATTTGAGCTCTTGTTGATCTAACAGCAGGACCTTTTGATAAATTTAACGTCTTAAAATGAATGCCCGCACAATCAGCAGATAAAGCCATAGACCCCCCAAGAGCATCTATTTCTTTCACTAAATGACCTTTGCCAATACCACCTATTGATGGATTACAAGACATTTGTCCCAGTGTGTCAAGATTACCAGTTACAAGCAAAGTATCAGAACCAGATCTTGCAGAAGATAGAGCAGCCTCTGTTCCAGCATGTCCTCCACCTACTATTATTACATCAAAATTAAAGTTATTATCCATTAATATCTTTTTATTTAATTGTTTATTTTAATAATTATTATAATTATTAATGTGTTTTTCTGTGAATAACCTTATATTGTTTTTAATATTCAATGAGTTAATTATAATAATAACTAATGTAATAAGCATGTTTTATTACATAATAGTTTCTGGATAAAAAACAGTTTTATTTTTTTACTCTAGTTATTCATATTTCTTCATAAAGTTATTAACAATAATTATTTTCCTATACAAAAGCTAGAAAATATTTTCTCTAGCATATCTTCTGATGTAAATTGTCCTGTTATCTCGCACAAATTACAGTGTGACAATCGCAATTCTTCAGCTAAAATATCTAGAAATAAATTTTCTTGTGTATAAGATATTGCTATTTCTATATGTTCTAATGCTTCTTGTACGGCATGAAAATGCCTTTCCCTGGTAGAGAAAGCATCCTCATCTGATGTTTTGTATTCTATTTTTTTTAATATTTCTTTTTTTAGAAAATCCAGACCAGCGCCGCTCTTTGATGATACCAAAATGCCATCATAATAATCGTGATTTTTTTTATATAAAAGATCTGATTTATTATATATTTTTATAACATTTGTTTTTTTTGATATTTTTTTATTTATGTAATACTCTGTATTATCATCTCCTGTGTTTGAATCTATAACATGCAACACTATGTCTGCATTTTCTATTGCCTCCCATGACTTTTCTATTCCTTTTTTTTCTATCAAATTATTACTATGTCTTATCCCAGCAGTATCTATAATATTTACCATGACCCCTTTTATATAAATAGCATTAGAAACTTTGTCCCTTGTTGTTCCGGCTAATGGGGTTACTATTGCTATTTCTTCTTCGGATAATGCATTCAATAAGCTTGATTTTCCGGAATTTGGCCGCCCTGTTAAAACTATGTTTATACCGTTTTTTAGTATTAAATTGTTTTTTATTTTTGATTTTAATTTACTTAGCTTTGATTTTATTGATACCAATGAAACATATATATCTTTTTTTTGAAGATCAGTAATATCTTCTTCAGGAAAGTCTAAATTTGCTTCTAACAAAACTCTAAGATTTATTATTTCATTAGATATATCATTTATTACTAATGATAGCGATCCAGACATGGTTTTTATAGAACTTCTTGCCGCGGCTATTGAAGAAGAATTAATTAAATCAGATATAGCTTCTGCTTGGATTAAATCAATTTTTCCATTTAAGAATGATCTTTTAGTGAACTCTCCTGGATTTGCTAATCTAACACCAATATCTTTACCTTTTAATATGCATATGTCTAGAATTTGATGCTGAGTAACCATTCCACCGTGACATTGAATTTCGATCACATCTTCACCGGTAAATGATCTAGGTGCTTTAAAAAAAATTACTATTACATTATCGATAATTTCCTGATCATTATCAATCAAAGTAAGGTAATTTACTGTTCTTTCTTTAATTTCCTTTTTAAAAAGACTCAGCATTAGCGGCAATAATTCTTTTCCAGAGATTCTTATTATTCCTATGCCGCCTGATCCATGTGCAGTAGCTATGGCTACGATTGGTACGTTTTTTAACATGTGATTTTGACTTTATTGATATTGTCATAAACCAAAGCTAGAACTTTTTTATTATGTTTAACTTTGGTTTATGAAGTTTACTTTATTGTCTGCTTGTTTCTCTTGTTATAAACCATTGTTGAGCTATTGATAGTATATTATTTATACACCAGTACAAAACTAAACCAGATGGAAAAAAGAACATCATGCCACCAAATACTAAAGGCATTATCATCATTACTTTTGCTTGCACCGGATCAGGTGGTGATGGATTTAGTTTTATTTGAACAACCATTGTAATCATCATTAATATTGGCAGAATCATGAATGGATCTGTTGCAGATAAATCTTTAATCCAAAATATCCAAGGAGCTCCTCTCATTTCAACACTGGATAAAAGAACCCAATATAAAGATATAAAAACAGGTATTTGTATAATCATTGGCAGACATCCTCCCAAAGGATTAATTTTTTCCTTGCGATATAATTCTATTATTGATGAATTAAATCTTTTTGTATCGTCCCCACACTGTTCTTTTATCGACTGTATGCGAGGAGATATTTTTTTTAATCTCGCCATTGATCTATAACTTTTTGATGCCAAAGGAAAGAAAATCATTTTTACGAATACTGTCAACAGTACTATTGTCCATCCCCAATTCTTTGTTAATGAGAAAATCCAATTCATTAAATTGAATAATGGTTTAGCTATTATTGTAAACACTCCGTAGTCTACAACCAAATCTAATCCTTTAGATATTTCTGACATTTGTTTTTGATCTTGCGGCCCAATCCATAAAAATGATAAATTTTCATGGTAGCTATCAGGTTCTATTTGTCCTAAGGATTCTATAGTTCTTGCAGCGAATATTTTATTTTCATTATCCACCTCAACAATCTCGTTATTTCTATTAGAATTACTAGATGGTATACAAGCGGTAGCAAAATAGTGCTGTATCATGGCGATCCATCCATTCTCAGATTTTTTTGCATATTTAGCTTTATTATTAGAAATATCCTTGAATGATACTTTTTGAAATTTTTCTTTTTCCGAGTATAAAGCTACTCCATTAAATGTTTTATAAAAACTTGAACTATCTGTCGGCTCGCTACTATCCCTTAGTATTTGTAAATACAGGTGAGGATTTATTGATTTGTCATTTTTGTTGATAACTTTATGATTTACTTTTATTGCATAGCTATTCATGCTCAAAATGAAAGTTTTTATGAGAATAACATCACCTGATTCACAAGAAAAACTTATTTCTATATTTTGATCTGATATTTTTTTATTTGATAATAGATTAAATTTATTATTGTGATTTGGTATATTTTCTTTTCCTAATAAACCTGATTGTATTGTATACAAGAAATTGTCATTTATATCTAATAATATAGTATGTTTATTATCATTTTGATTAGTGTACTTTAGCAATTCTGCTTTTACTATCTGAGCTCCTGTTTTACTAAAAGTTATTTTTAAAACATCATTCTCGACTGTAACAGTATCATCCATTAGTTTTTTTGCCAGATCAATATAAGATTTGACGGTTTCTTTTTTACTGTCTTTTAGTAAAGGAACATGTTTCTGTAAATTATTATTATTTGATTCAGGCAGTAAAATTTCTTGGTTTGTTTTGATTAAGTTTTCATTTTGCCAATTGTTCCAAAGAACTAAGATAGAGCAGGAAAAAATAATCCAAAGTAGAGTTCGTTTTATATCCATGTTTAGTGATATCTTTTAATAAAAGGAATTGTTATAACTAGTTAAATATTTTTAAGGTATTTTGTCATTACCACCTTTAAAGAAAGGATTGCATCTTAAGATGCGTAGAATAGTTAGATATACTCCTTTAATATTCCCATGTTTATTTATAGCGTCTATAGCATATGTAGAACAAGATGGATTAAATCTACATTGATTTCTAATTAATGGACTTATCGAATATTTATAAAGCTTGATAAGCATAATTAGTACATTTTGCATTTCGAGATTTTATAAAAATGATTATTGATTTCAATAGCTGCCATTTTTTTTATCTTTATTAATGATACTAACGTGACTTTTGAGTGTAGACGAACTACATAATCGTTGATAGGCATAAGACATCTGTTTTTTCGAAATGATTCGCGAATTATTCTTTTAATTAGATTTCTGACTATTGCTTTATGGGCAAATTTTTTTGAAAATATTAATCCTAATCTACTGTTAGATTGGTTTTTTTTTATGAAAGGATCAGCTGCCTTAACAGAGAAAAGAATACCTCGAGATAATATTTTCCCTTTAAGGACAGCTTGAAATTCACTAGGACTGTGTAAACGAGCTTCGGTTGGAAACCTAGCCCTTGTATTTGCAACTCTCAACAATTTTAGTAATTATGTTAAGTTTACTTATACAGCTAGTCGTTTTCTACCTTTAGCTCTACGAGCATTAAGAATAGCACGCCCAGAACGTGTTTTCATCCTTATGCGAAATCCATGTGTTCGCTTACGACGTGTTACAGAAGGTTGATAGGTTCGTTTCATTTGAAGTCTACTAAAAGAACAAAAATAGGAGTATAGTGTATCATATCAAAAATAATAACTGCTAATGTTATCCGTGTTTGTAATTTTGTCGTAAAAAATACATTTTGTTGATATATAATGTATCGCTTACAGGTACATCTCATAATTCATAGCAAACTTACATAACAGGAAGTGTATATGTTAGGCTAAGAAATTAATTTCATCAAGTCGTTTATATGATATGTATACATAACGTATAATCTGATTGCTTTGTTTTTTTATATTTTATAATACGAATTTATCTTGGCTTGCATAATAATATCATGGAAGATTTTTGGTTATCTTTTATCTCTAGTCTAGAAAAGGAACTTCCTCCTCAGCAAATTAGTGCCTGGATTAAGCCACTTATTCCTGTTGCTTTTGATGAATCTAAAAGCATTTTACGTATAATGGCTCCTAATAGATTTAAACTTGATCTAGTAAAAAAGAAATTCGCTAGTCAAATTGAAGTGCTAGCCTCAGATTGGTTTAAGAAATCAGTAAATGTTGTATTTGAGTTACCAGCTAATGGTGAAAGATCTATTCAAAGGAAAAATGATACGTCCTCTTCAGATGTTGATAATGATCCTTATGAA
Organism: Candidatus Kinetoplastibacterium blastocrithidii (ex Strigomonas culicis); assembly: GCF_000319245.1. Classification (NCBI taxonomy): domain Bacteria; kingdom Pseudomonadati; phylum Pseudomonadota; class Betaproteobacteria; genus Candidatus Kinetoplastidibacterium; species Candidatus Kinetoplastidibacterium blastocrithidiae. Next base: position 171,235 of record NC_019814.1, read on the forward strand.
AAAAAGTCAGGCAGCAATAGTAGTACGATAGCCCCAAAGATTGAATTAGCAACCTCTCATGAGGTTGCTAATATAGCCTATGAGCGCTCTAGACTAAATACTGTTCTGACTTTTGATGGCTTTGTTACAGGCAAGGCAAATCAGCTAGCTAGGGCTGCTGCAGTTCAAGTTTCTGAGAATCCTGGGGTTTCATATAATCCTCTTTTCTTATATGGAGGAGTAGGATTAGGAAAAACACACTTGATACATGCTGTTGGTAACTCAATGTTGTTTGCCAGGAGTGATGTTAGGGTTAGGTACGTTCATGCAGATCAATATGTTTCAGACGTTGTTAAAGCCTATCAGAGAAAGGCTTTTGATGAGTTTAAAAAATATTATCATTCTTTAGATTTATTGCTTATAGATGATATACAGTTTTTTTCTGGTAAAAACAGAACACAGGAAGAATTTTTTTATGCTTTTGAAGCTATGGTTGCTCAACATAAGCAAATAATAATCACTAGTGATACATATCCTAAGGAATTATCTGGTATTGATAGTAGATTAATATCTAGATTTGACTCTGGTTTAACTGTGGCCATAGAGCCCCCTGAATTAGAAATGAGAGTAGCTATTTTATTAAGAAAAGCAGAGTCAGAAAATTTACCAATGCCAGAAGAGGTCGCTTTTTTTATAGCAAAACATTTAAGAAGCAATGTAAGAGAATTGGAAGGCGCATTACGTAAGGTTTTAGCCTACATCCGTTTTCATGGCAGGAATGTTTTGACTGTTGATGTTTGCAAAGAAGCATTAAAAGATTTGTTATCTGTTTCTAATGGACAAATTACTGTAGAGAATATACAAAAGACTGTTGCCGATTACTATAAGATTAAAGTAGCCGACATGTACTCTAAAAGAAGACCTGCTAATATAGCTCTACCACGCCAAATTGCTATGTATCTATCTAAAGAACTTACTCAGAAGAGTTTGCCAGAGATAGGTGATTTATTTGGTGGTCGTGATCACACTACTGTATTGCATGCTGTTAGAAAAATCTCTGATGCACGCATAAAACAGTCTGAGTTAAATCATAATCTTCATGTGCTTGAACAAACTTTAAAGGGATAATGATGAGATTTTTACATGTTGTTCGTGAATCATTATTAAAAACACTTTCCAATATAGTAGGAATAGTGGAAAGACGTAATACTATGCCAATATTGTCGAATATAATGATTTGTAAAGATAAAGGTAATAAGGTTGCATTTATTACAACAGATATTGAAGTTCAAATGACTACCTATGCAAATTGTGGTTTTGGTGAAAGCGAGGCTTCTACAACTGTTTCTGCCCGTAAGTTTCTTGATATATTAAAAGCCCTACCTGATATGAGTAGTGTTAATGTTGATTTACATGATAATAAGCTTTATATTGAATCATCAAAAAGCAGGTTTAATTTGCAGACTATTAATTCTGATGAATTTCCTGTTATGTCATGTCCTAATACTTGGGAGATATCTATAAGTTTATCTCAAAGAGATCTTAAGAACTTGTTTAACATGGTTTATTTTTCTATGGCGCAGCAAGATATCCGTTATTATCTAAATGGTATGCTTCTGGTTTTTAAGGATAATTGTATAGTTGCAGTATCTACAGATGGTCATAGGCTAGCCTATAATTCTACTATTGCAAATGAATTTAGAGTTTGTAAGGAAGTTATTGTTCCAAGAAAAACCATACTTGAGATGCAACGTTTGTTGCAAGATTCTGATGATGTTATATGTATAGATGTTTCGGACACACAGATAAAGTTCTGTTTCCGTGATATCGAATTCATATCTAAATTAGTTGAAGGCAAGTTTCCGGACTTTAGGAAAGTTATACCTATCAATTATCCTATAAGTTTTTCTATTAGCAGAGAGATTTTTCAAGGAAGTCTACAAAGGGTGGCTATTCTAACTAATGATAAGTTTAAAGGTGTTAGATTTCACTTTGATGTTGATAACCTTAAGATTTCTTCATCAAATACAGATCATGAGGAAGCTCAGGAAGAGTTAGAGATAGAGTATAAAGGAAATGTTTTTGATGTTGGTTTTAATGTAAACTATCTATTGGATGTTATATCTAACTTGAAAAGTGATAATTTAATTTGGTCTATCACTCCCGATAGTAATGCTTCTGTTTTGATTACAGTACCAGATAATCCTAATTTTAAATATGTTGTAATGCCAATGCGCATATAGAAGCATGCTATATAGTTTTTATTCAACTTATTAATAAAAAAGTTATTTTTAAAATGTCAGATAAGAAAAATACTAAATTAATGAAAGAGAGCAGCGAGTACAGTGCTGGTTCAATAAAGATGCTTAAAGGTCTAGAAGCTGTTAGAAAGAGACCTGGTATGTATATAGGTGATACATCTGATGGAACCGGTTTGCATCATATGGTTTTTGAGGTTGTTGATAATGCTATAGATGAAGCTCTTGCTGGTTTTTGTGATGATATAGTAGTCAGTATTAACGCGGATAAATCCATATCAGTAAAAGATAATGGCAGAGGCATTCCTGTTGATGCCCACCAGGATGATGAATTTAAGCGTAGTGCTGCTGAAATAGTCATGACAGAGTTACATGCTGGTGGAAAATTTGATCAAAATGCTTATAAAGTATCAGGTGGTTTACACGGTGTTGGTGTTTCTTGTGTTAATGCTTTATCAGAATGGTTACATTTGACTATTTGTCGTGATGGTCATATTTATAAACTAGGGTTTAAAAGAGGATCTTGTATTTCTCCATTATCTATTTACGGGGATACAAAAGATACTGGCACAGAAGTTTGTTTCTTGGCTGATTCAGAGATTTTTTCGAATATTGAATATAATTATGATGTTCTATCAAAGAGGTTAAGAGAGTTATCATTTCTTAATAATGGTATTAAGATTCGTCTTGTTGATTTGATAAAAAATAGGAGTGAGAATTTTTCTTTTTCTGGTGGGGCTAAGGGTTTTGTTGAGTATATTAATAGAAATAAAACAGTCTTACATAAGAATATATTTAATACGATAGCTGATTCGTCTGCTGGTGGTATTCCTGTAAACGTAGAAATTGCAATGCAATGGAATGATACATATTCGGAGAATGTTCTTTGTTTTACCAATAATATACCTCAGCGTGATGGTGGTTCTCATTTGACTGGATTGAAAGCTGCTATGACTCGTGTTCTAAATAAATATATGTCTGACAATGATCTTGCTAAAAAGGCTAAGGTTGATACTTCTGGTGATGATATGAGAGAGGGTCTTGTATGTGTTCTATCAGTTAAAGTACCAGAACCTAAATTTAGTAGTCAGACAAAAGATAAGCTAGTTTCAAGTGAAGTAAGACCAGCTGTTGAGGATGTTATATCTCATACCTTAGAATCATGGTTGTTAGAGAATCCAACTGATGCTAAGTCATTGTGCATTAAAATAATAGAATCAGCACGCGCTAGAGAGGCAGCGCGCAAGGCCCGCGAAGTGACTCGTAGAAAGAGTGTTCTAGAGGGTAGTGGTTTGCCAGGAAAGCTTGCTGACTGTCAAGAGAAGGATCCCGCTTTATGTGAATTATATATAGTGGAGGGTGATTCTGCAGGTGGTTCAGCTAAACAGGGAAGAGATAGAAAGTTTCAAGCTGTTTTACCACTACGTGGAAAAGTTTTAAATGTAGAAAAAGCTAGATTTGATAGGTTAATTGCTAGCGAGCAAATTACTACATTGATAACTGCTCTTGGTACTAGCATAGGTACAGATTTTAATATTGAAAAATTGCGTTATCATCGTTTAATAATTATGACTGATGCTGATGTGGATGGCGCTCATATAAGAACTTTATTATTAACATTTTTATATAGACAGATGCCAGAATTAATTGAGAGAGGGTACATATATATAGCCCAACCACCACTTTATAAGGTAAAAGTTGGTCGCGAAGAATTTTATTTAAAAGACAACGATGATGAATCAGAATTTATTCTTAAACTTGCTTTAAAAAGTGCAGGATTAATAACTGATAAAGGCAAGGATCATATCAGTGGTGAGGTTTTTTTAAATCTTGCTCGTAAATATGTTGAGGCAGAAAATATTATTAGAAGACTATCACGTAATTTTGATATAAATGTTTTATATGCTATTGTAAACGGAGTGGATATAGATATAGATACAGAAGATAAAGCTAAAGAATCTGCTGATTTTTTATTCAAAACATTAGTAAAGTCATCAATTCCTAATGATTTTCTAGATGTTTCTGTTATTGATGATTTTGCAATTAGGGTTAGTCGCAAGACTCATGGCAATGAGAAAGTTTGTGTAATAGATAGAGATTTTTTAAGAACATCTGATTATATATTTTTACGCGATTTAAGCTGCGATTTCTCTGGCTTGATTGGAGAGAATTATATTGTTTATCGGGGTGAGGCTGATAAACGTAAGGAAAAGAAAATTTCTAATTTTAAGGAAGCAATGACATGGTTATTTAATGAGGCTGAAAGCTCTATTTCAAAACAACGCTATAAGGGTTTAGGAGAGATGAATCCTGATCAGTTATGGGAAACAACAATGAATCCGAAAGCTCGTAGACTATTAAAGATACGCATAGATGACGCTATAACTGCAGATCAATTATTTACTACACTAATGGGCGATGATGTTTCCCCTAGGAGAGAGTTTATTGAAAATAATGCATTATATGCAACAAACATAGATATATAATAGATTGGTCATTTCAAGATTTTCATTATATCGATACTGTTCGTTATTGTTACTCCAATGCCCTCCATATCTGATAGGAACTTTCTTGTATCTTCTTCATATCCATTAACAGGACTCATGCAGTCAGTTAAGATCATTATGTTTTCAAGGTTTTTTCTTTTGCTATTATATATAAGATCTTCAATAGTCTCTTTTACACAGTGACTGCTAGATTCTCCTGCTATTAATAAAATATCACATTTATCTAAGTGTTTTATTAATTTTTCATTTATACATTTTATATTTTTTCTGTTATCTCTGGAGAGCACGCTAAACTGTTCTCTTAGTGGATCTAATCCTTTTAAGATTATATTAGTTCTTTTTGAATTCGTATCTTCCCATGTTCTCTGTGATATTTGTATATGATTATTAATATTATTTCCCCAAGTGCCAATTTCACAATGTACCGGCCATATTGTTAGTCCTTTTTTTTCAGATTTTTCTATATACTCTAAGTATTTTATTATTTGTTTTTTGTTGTCTTTTGTCCTTGGAATAATAGTTTTCTTTACAATGTCATCTGATGTAACTATGGTAAAAGGGTCTACATCGTTATCTCCTGTTTTCCAGAAACATGTGTGAGCTATATCCATTCTATAGTGACTGTCTAGTGTAATTATTATATTAGATATGGTTTTTATGTTTTTTTTTATAAAGCTTCCAAGTCTTTTCATATCATTATTAGAGCCCACTATTGGTAAAGCTGGTGATGTCTTATTAAACAGATACTCATTTTTAGGTGTCTCACAAAAATCATTTTGAGGATCTATAATCATTAAATTTAGTTTTGTCATATTTAGTTATCTTTAGTTTTTTTATTTTTTTCAAATTTGAATTCTATTTTTCCATGATTTAATGTTAGATATGCTTTAAATTTCCTCTTGGTTCTCGCCGAAATAAAACCATCAAGTAGGCTTGTAGATCCTATAGTTAATAGTTTAATAATTTGATCATTAGATATTTCCTGATGTAATATATTCTTATTTATGCGAAAATCACATTTTTTTTGTTCATTAATATTATTTGAGCAGATGTAACTGTTGTTATTTTCAAATACACTCCCAGAACATTTTGGACAATTTCCTAATGTTTCCTGTTCTGATATATTAGCGATATCATTATCATTATTCTGCCCAAAATCAAACTCTAATTTCCAGTCATTATTTATATATAAAGTTGCAGAGAAAGATCTAAATGATTTGCTAACAAAGTTATCCAAGGGGCCTATTTTTTTGTTTTTTAATAAATACTCAACCTCTTGTAATTCAAAAGTTCTACTACCGGGATGTTTACTTATTGAAAAATCACATTGTAGGCAACAATATCTACGGTAATTTTCAGCAAATTTGCCTCCGCATTTTGGACAAGGATTCTCAAAAGTAACGTAATCTCCTGGAACATTATTATTTTCATATTCTTTTGTTTTTTTTACTATATTTTTTGTCATGTCAACTATTTCATTCATAAAAATAGAACTCTCCAGCTTATTTTGTTCTATTTTTTTTAGTTTTTGTTCCCATTCTCCTGTTAATTCTGGGGATGTTAGTTCTTTTATATTTAGCCCCGATAGTAATGTCATTAATTGATTTGCCTTTGCTGTCGGTATTAATTCTTTTCCAAAACGACGTAAATATTGCTCACTTATAAGACCTTCAATTATAGATGCTCTTGTTGCTGGAGTACCTAATCCTCTTTCAGATATTGCTTCTCTTAATTCCTCGTCTTCTATTAGTTTTCCAGCTCCTTCCATTGCTGATAGTATGGAGGCTTCATTGTAACGTGCTGGTGGTTTTGTGGTTAGATCTTTTATGATAACTGATTTATTGGTAACTATTTCGTTGTCAATTATTCTAACTAGGTCAATATCTGTATTTTGGTTATCTTTATTGTAGACTGACAACCACCCAGGATTAGTTAGTATTTTTCCTTCTGTTTTAAATTTATGTTCATTAACTTCAGTAGTCCTTATAGTATTTAAATATTCAGCTGCTGGAAAAAAAACAGCAAGGAATCTTTTTAGTACCATAACGTATATTTTTACTTCTAATTCACTTAATTTATTTGGGATTTGTAGAGTGGGTACTATTGCAAAGTGGTCAGAAATTTTTTTATTGTTAAAAACTCTTTGATTTAATTTTACCCATTGATTTTGAGTAATTTGTCCTGCGCAGTTTGATATAATATTATCTACTATTTCAGTATTGGTGCTATATATCAACTTAATAGTATCTTTAACTGTTGTTATATAATCTTCTGGCAAATGGCGTGAATCTGTCCTTGGATATGTTAGTGCTTTGTGTTTTTCATATAAAGATTGAGCGAGATTAAGAGTTGTTTTAGCAGAAAGACCAAACCTGATATTAGCCTCCCTTTGTAGTGAAGTAAGATCGTATAGACTTGGAGATAATTGGGTAGATTTTTTAGACTTATCGTAAACAAACCCAGTAGTATTTTCACATTCTCTCTTTATTCTAGAAGCTTCTTCATAAGACCATATCCTTGATTCTCTTTTTTCTGGATCATTATCATTCTTTTTAAAAGAACTATTAACCCACTTAGCATCATAGGACCCGTTTTTTGATTCAAAAGTAGCTACTAGTTCCCAATAATCTTGAGATATGAAATTTTTTATTTGTTTCTCACGTTTGCTAACTATAGTAAGAGTAGGAGTTTGAACTCTACCAACAGTAGTTTTAAAAAAACCTCCATCTTTACTATTAAATGCTGTCATTGCTCTGGTACCGTTAATCCCAATTAACCAGTCAGCTTCAGCCCTGGAACGAGCAGCATGCTCAAGAGATTTTAGTTGCTCATCAGTTCTTAGATTTTTAAATGCATCTTGTATTGCATCTTTAGTCATAGACTGTAACCATAAGCGATAGACTTGTTTTTTTGTTTTAGAAAACTCTATAATGTACCTGAATATTAGTTCTCCTTCTCTTCCTGCATCACAGGCATTAATTATTGATTTGATATCTTTTCGTTTGATGCTTCTGTTCAGTAGTTTTAAACGTTCAGAAGCTCTTTTATCAATAGGAATTAGTTCGAATTTATTAGGTATTATAGGTAAGCTAGAGAGGTTCCACTTACCTTTAGATGGCTCATTTGATGCTGATAGAGTTAGTAGGTGCCCTATGCTTGATGTAATCACATAGTCTTCATTTTCATAAAACTCATTATTCTTCTTAAAGCCCCCCAAGGCTTTTGATATATCATTTGCAACAGATGGTTTTTCTGCAATTATCAGCTGTTTATCCATATTTTTTAAGATGTTTTCGTAAGTAATTAGGCGTATATTGTATACTTTATTATTTGATTTATTATATTAAGGATGTTTTTAAATAAATTGTCAATTGTCTAGTGGTTTATATAGTAGTACCACATTGATCTTATATATGATCTTTTATCAACAGTTTTAATTTTGGTGGTTATTTATATGGAATTAAATAAACTTAAAGTTTCCTCATTAATGGATATAACGGCACGCCCAGATTTGGTATTCTTGCGTGGACATGGTTCTTGGTTAGAAGATAGCACTGGGAAAAAATACTTGGATTTTATACAAGGTTGGGCAGTTAATTCCTTAGGACATAGTCCTAAGGAAGTTATTAATGCTTTGTTAGAACAGTCTAGATTACTTATAAATCCTTCTCCTGCTTTCTATAATAAACCATCAGTAGAGTTAGCAACTAGTTTGGTAGAGGCATCTTGTTTTGATCATGTTTTCTTTGCTAATAGTGGGGCAGAGGCAAATGAAGGAGCAATAAAATTAGCTCGCAAATGGGGTAAAATTCATAAAAAAGGAGCATATAAAATAATTACTATGAAAGATAGTTTTCATGGTCGTACTTTAGCTACTATGTCAGCTTCTGGGAAAGATGGGTGGGATAATATTTTCCCGCCAAGAATGGAAGGTTTCATAAAGGCAGATTTAAATAATATTGAGTCGGTAAAAGAACTAATTGATGATGATGTAGTAGCTATTATGCTTGAGCCAATTCAAGGAGAAGCTGGTGTAATACCAGCAGATAAGAAATTTATGCAGGATTTACGTAATCTAGCTGATTACAATAATTTGCTCCTTATTGTTGATGAGGTTCAAACAGGAATGGGCAGGACTGGGACATTATTTGCGTACCAACAATATGATTTGGTGCCAGATATTATGACTCTGGGTAAGGGTATAGGTGGTGGTGTTCCTCTATCAGCTCTTCTTGCTAGAAATAGTGTTTGTGTCTTCTCACATGGGGATCAAGGAGGCACATATAATGGTAATCCTTTATGTACTGCTGTTGGTTTGTCTGTATTGAATGCAATAAACAATACTAATTTTATGGAATCAGTTGTGATAAATTCTGGTTTTTTATCTAAAGGATTATCCGATTTGTCAGATAAGTATGGTATGAATGGAGAGAGAGGGATGGGGTTCTTGCGTGCTTTAATACTAAATAGTAATGATGCGCCAGCTATTGTAGAGCTTGCAAGAAATTCTGGACCTGTAGGTTTAATTTTAAATGCACCTAGAAGCAATCTTCTGAGATTTATGCCTGCATTAAATATTTCAAGAGATGAGATTTCATTAATGCTAGAAATGTTAGATAGTTTTATTTCAAAAATATTAAAAAGATAATTTAGAGCGTTAAGCTTTATTTTAGAATCATTCTTTACGAAGTTTTTCTATAAGATGATCTATAGTTTTTATTGTGCATTCATAATCATCTCCTGCCATAGCAGGTGATGTTATGTATTTTCCACCAATAATAAAAGTAGGTACCCCTTTTATTTCATATAATCTAGCTAATTGATTAGCTCTATTTGATTTTGAATATATATGGAATGAGTTATATAATTCTAAGAATTCATTTGTGTTTATGTTTTTACTGTTTAACCACCATGTCAGGTCTTTTACCTGTTTTATTGATTTTTTTTTATTGCCAAACATATAGAATAATTCACTATGCAGGTGTGGTTTATTGAGTTCATTTATTGTTAGATATAATTTTTGCAATTCCTCAGATTTTTTATTGCAAGATACAGGAATTTTTATTAGAGTTACATCGGATGTTAGGGATGATTGCCATTGATTTAAGATATTTTCTATTGCTGTACAATGGTGACACATATAAGACAAGAATTCTATCACTTCTATTTTGTTTTTACCAAGAGACTCGATCTTATTAGTAATTACCTCATATCCATTTTCAGCATTACAATTATTTGATATAAGAAAAGTTATAACAATAATGATAATTCTCACTAATAATTGACATTTTTTGTAAATTTTTATCATCATCATATAAGAAATTTTAAAATGTAACTTCAGAATAGTAGAACTTTAATCCTCAGTTGCTATTCACAATAGTTTTTCATAGACATTTCAGTACTGAAATGTCTATGGTATTGAGATATCTAGTTTTATATCAATATAATAGATATCATTAGTTATTTGTTTTTTAAACACCTACATTACATTCTATCAGGGGCCGATATTCCAAGAATTTCCAGACCATCTTTAAGAATCTGCAAAGTGGCTTTTCCTAATCTAAGCCTAGATAACTTTATATCTAATTGTTCTGATATAATTTGATTCGAGTTATACCATGCATGACAATCGTATGCAAAGTCTCGCAACCAAAATGCTAAATTATGAGGTGAGAGTTCAGTAGCTGATTGATAAACAGTCTCTGGAAATTCTGATAATTTCTTTATTAAACTTAACTCTTCTGTGCTATTAAGTAATGATAGATCTGCTTTATATATTTCTTTATTATTTACATTAGCCTTATTAATAACAGAGTTTATACGAGCATATGCGTACTGTATATAAAATACTGGATTATCCTCTGATTTTGATATGGCTAGATCTATATCAAATATGAATTCAGTATCAGAACGTCGTTGTATTAAAAAATAACGAGCAGCATCACGTCCAACCCATTCTACAATATCATGCATAGTTACATAATTGCCAGCTCTTTTTGAGACCTTGACTTCTTCTCCATTACGAACTATTTTTACCATTTTATGTAAGACATAACTGGGGTATTCTTTAGGTATTCCTATATTTAATGCCTGTAAACCAGCTCTTACACGTGCTATTGTTCCATGATGATCACTACCTTGGATATTAATAGCATAGTGAAAACCTCTATCCCATTTAGTTTTGTGATATGCAACGTCAGGGAGAAAATATGTGTATTCACCAGTACTTTTACGCATTACTCTATCCTTATCATCACCTGTATTTAGATCAGTAGTGCGTAACCAAACAGCTCCATCTTTTTCGTATGAATAGCCATTATTATCAATTTCTTTTACTACTTCTGATACTTTGCCAGAAGTATAGAGTGAACTTTCCAGATAGTAGTTGTCAAATATTGTTCCAAATGATTTTAAATCTAGATCTTGTTCTCTCCTTAAATAAGCTACTGCAAAATTTTTTATATCAGACAAAGAGTCTATGTTGCCGCTTGCTATTACTTGATTTGATTCATTTATTTGAACAGATTTTCTATTAATAAAATCATTGGCTATGTCTGAAATATAGTCTCCTTTATATAGATCATTATCATCTACAGCATAGTTAACAATATTATTTCCTTTTGCAATTTTTTGTACACTGAGGGCTAGATTGTTAATTTGATTTCCTGCATCATTGTAATAAAATTCCTTAAACACCTTCCATCCTAATGCTTTGTATAGTTTACATATTGCATCTCCTATCGCTGCTTGTCTAGCATGGCCAACATGTAGGGGACCAGTAGGGTTGGCTGAAACATATTCTATTAGTATCTTTTTATTTGTGTTGTTGTTGTATCCATATAATATTTCTTTTTTTTCAATTGATGGAATGACTTCAAAAATAGCATTTTTAGACAAATAAAAATTTATAAATCCAGGTCCAGCTATTTCAATTTTATTAATTATTTTTGATAAATTATTATCAATAAGTAAATCTGATACCAATAGAGTGGCAACTTTTTGGGGGTTAGTTTTTGCCATCTTTGAAATGCGCATTGCAATATTAGTTGAAATATCACCATGTGCTTGTATTTTTGGTTTTTCTAGTAAAATTTCAATTTTAATTTCTGGGAAATTTTTAGTTATCAAACTTTGAATAGATGATATTATTTGTTTTTTGTGCCCTAAGAGCATGATGTATTTCTATAATGTAATGTAAGTTAATGTTTTATTTTACTACAAGAGACAATAATATAAATATTGTCTTTGTAGTAAATATTATCGTATTATGATTGTTGTTCTGATTCAAGATGTCTATTTATTGCACTGAGAACTGCCATAAAAGATGCAGTTACGATATCCCTATCTATACCTACTCCAAATATAGAACTATTATGTTCTATGCGTAACTCAACATAACATGCAGCACGTGTATTGGTATTTGATCCCAAAGAGTGTTCGTGATAGTCCATTATCCTTGCAGGCAATCCTAGTGCTGATATAAAAGCAGAAATTGCTCCATTTCCTTCGCCGTGTATAATTCGTTTTTGTCCATTGCATTCTATCTCTGCCTCAACAGAAAAATGCTTGGCTTCTGCTGCTTGTGGATCTCCATCTATACGATGACGAATTAATCTCCATGGCGATCTTTGATCTAGATATTCTGATTTGAATATATTATAAACTGCTTCAGCTGTAACTTCTCTTCCAGTTTTATCTGTAAATCTTTGAACAGCTCTACTGAATTCTATTTGTAGTTTCCTTGGTAGAACCAATCCATATTCTCTTTCAATAAGATATGCTACTCCACCTTTACCAGACTGACTGTTAACACGTATTACTGCATCATAGCTCCTTCCTAAATCAGCTGGATCTATTGGCAGATAAGGAACTTCCCATATGGTATCCATTTTCTGTAAGGCCATTCCTTTTTTTATGGCATCTTGATGTGATCCTGAGAATGCCGTAAACACAAGATCTCCAGCATATGGGTGCCTTGGCGGTGTAATCATTTGCGTGCAATGTTCAACACATCTTCTTATCTCATCAATATCAGAGAAATCTAACCCTGGATCAATTCCTTGTGTATACAGGTTTAATGCTAATGTTATTAGATCAACATTACCTGTTCTCTCTCCATGTCCAAATAAACAACCTTCGACTCGATCAGCACCAGCCATAATAGCTAATTCAGCTGATGCAACTGCGGTACCACGATCATTGTGAGGATGTACACTTAGTATTACATTATCCCTGTTGTTTATATTTCTATTCATCCATTCTATTTGGTCAGCATATATATTAGGTGTAGATGTTTCTATTGTTGCGGGTAGATTTAATATTAGTTTATTATTAACGGTAGGTTGAAAAATGTCTATCACTGTGTTGGCAACATCTAGTGCAAATTCTAATTCTGTTGAACTAAAAACTTCTATAGAATATTCATATTGCCAAATAGTTTTATCTGAATACTGGCTAAATAAATCCTTAACGAGATTAGCTCCATTCATAGCAATTTTTTTAATCTCATCACGATTCATATTAAATACTATTTTTCTAAAAGAAGGAGCACATGCATTGTATAAATGAACTATAGCTTTTTTTGCCCCATAAACAGCTTCTACTGTCTTCCTTATTAAGTCTTCCCTCGATTGAGTAAGAACTGAGATTGTCACGTCGTTTGGTATGTATTCATCTTCTATTAGCTTACGAGTAAAGTCGAACTCAGTCTTTGAGGCAGAAGGAAACCCAATTTCTATTTCTTTAAATCCAATTTTTAGTAATTGCTCAAAAAAACTTATTTTGCGTTCAATATTCATTGGTTCAATGAGTGACTGATTACCGTCTCTTAAATCAGTGCTAAGCCATATAGGGGCTTTTGTTATAAATTTACTTGGCCAAGTTCTATTACAGTAATCTTTTTTAAAAGGACGAAACGGCATATATTTAGTAGCTGGTTTAGTAATCATATTTTATATCCATATTTATTATAAATAAAAATCATTTTGACAATAGTATCTACTATTTTTAACGCTACAAACCAAGTATTTACAGAGAAGAACTTGATACTTAGTTTATATAAGATCCATGGACATAACCTATAATTAATTATCATGGAGTCACATTCAGAATCTTTATAATACCTTATATTTTTAATATATTATCATGTAAATATATAAGATTGTTGTCATGCGGCATCTATTATTTTGGTATTTTTACTAATTTAGTAATCAGTCTAATTATTTTGTTAGGTCTATGGTTTTTATATTTTTTGACATTTCATCTAATAAAATCATTTTATCTTTTTCTATTTTTTTTTGATCTTCTGGTGAAATTTTTTTACGATATTGATTTGTTATAGAAATATCTTTTGTCTCCTCTATAGCATCTTTTCTTAACATATATTTTTCTAGCAATTTATCAGAACTAGGTTGTGGAGGTTGTGCTATATGTTGTTTTCCATCAGCATTCAAACGCATAATGCCACTTCCTCTATTATTAATATCCATAGATAGTGGATTATTATTTGTAAGCCATTTATCTATAAAAACGATACATATAACTAACAAAAGTATTAATGTAAATACTAGTGCTGTTCTGTTTATTCTTAACATCTTTGCTTTTATTGCTTTACAAATGTTTTATTATGTTCTCTAGTTCTATGGAATTTTATATTAGGATATAGCTCCGATAGTGATCTGAGTTGAGCGCCAGAACTGATTAGAAGCGCAGGTGAATTTGTAATATCAAATGCCATATTTGTAATGTTTGAGTTTATGAATCTATCAAGTATTTGTTTATTGTCTGATGTTATCCATCTTGCCATATTATATCGAGTAGCATTCATCATAACATCAGCACTATATTCGTTCTTTAGTCTATGTGCTACGACTTCAAATTGTAATTTGCCGATAGCTCCTAGGAGTAATGGTCCTCCAGAATAATATTGGAATACTTGTATAGCTCCTTCTTCTCCAAGTTGTCGTAATCCGTTATATAGTTGTTTTGTTTTTAATGGATCTTTAGGTTCTACAGAATAGAACATTTCGGGAGCAAAAAATGGTAATCCAGTAAATTCTAGATATTCTCCTTCAGTTATAACATCTCCTAGATGGATAGTCCCATGATTAGGAATTCCTATAATATCACCTGCAAAAGCCTCTTCTACTATTTCTCGGCGTTGTGATAAAAAAGATACAACACTGTTAGTTTTTATTTCCTTTTTTGTTCTTATGTTTTTTAGACTCATGCCTCTAGTAAACTTACCGGAATTTATTTTTATAAAGGCCACCCTATCTCTATGAGATGGATCCATATTTGCCTGTATCTTAAATACTAAGCCAGAGAACTTTTTTTCTTCAGGGTATACTGTTCTGCTTATAGTAATAATAGGGGAAGGAGCAGGTAAATAATCTACTATAGAGTCTAATATTTCTTGAACTCCAAAATTATTTATAGCAGAACCAAAGAATATGGGAGTTTGATCGCCATTAATAAATTTTTCTTGTTCAAATTTTGGGGTTGCGTTACGAATTAAATCTATTTCCTGAGCTATTGGCGCAAAGAAATTATTAAATCTTTCTTTGTTGTCATATGAGTTATCCAGGATGTTTTCAGGTTTAGTGTATGTTTCTTGTCCTGGTTTGAATACAAGTATTCTATCATCCTTAAGATTAAATACTCCTTTAAATGACTTTCCCATTCCAATAGGCCATGAAAATGGTACAGATTCAATTTTTAAACTATTCTCTACCTCTGACAATAATTCTAATGGCTCTCTAACTTCTCTATCAAATTTATTTATGAATGTAATAATAGGAGTTTTTCTAGATCTACATATATCTAAGAGTCGTATTGTTTGTGATTCAATTCCATTAGCAGCATCTATTACCATTAATGCGCCGTCAACAGCCGTCAAAACTCTATAGGTATCCTCGGAAAAATCTTGATGACCAGGAGTATCCAGAAGGTTTATTATACAATCACGGTATTCTATTTGCATTACTGAAGACGCTACTGAAATGCCCCTTTGTCTTTCTATTTCCATCCAATCAGAAGCTGCATAACGAGAAGACTTTCTAGCCTTAACACTGCCTGCTATTTGTATAGCTCCAGCAAACAATAGTATTTTCTCTGTAAGTGTAGTTTTTCCAGCATCAGGGTGTGAAATTATAGCAAAAGTTCTTCTTCTTTTAACTTCTCTAGCAATATCCTTCATTGCATATTCTTATAAGTGATTTTAAATAGTGTAATTTTGTTTATTTGGCTATCGAATACCTAGTAAATTAGGAAAGAGGCCGACTAAAAGGATTTAATAAAAAATATGGCTCCCCGAGCTGGACTCGAACCAGCGACCTGCGGATTAACAGTCCGTCGCTCTACCAACTGAGCTATCAGGGAAAAATAATATTGACTCAAAATACCATTATTAAAGATGATATTTTTAAATTAAGAACATGTCAATAGCTAAATTAAAACTACTTAAAATATGATGATCTTATACTATGGTGCCGACTAGAGGAGTTGAACCCCCGACCTTCGCATTACAAGTGCGCTGCTCTACCAACTGAGCTAAGCCGGCTCTATAAAAACAAACATCCTTTATTGTAATAAATTTTTACAAAAAAGCCAATGATAACATATTTTAATTATTTGACTATAGAAAACTGTTTACTCTTAATGTTTTCTAAATTGCTATCATTATTAGCTTTTGAAAAAGTAAATTCCATACCAATTCCTGTTACAGGGGAGTATATAGCTATAATATTAGCCATTGGTATAAAAATATTTTCTATTGTATTATTAAAATTAGCTTGAAACGTTATAGCATCGTTCTTTATTTGCAATTTGGCAGTTGCGTCTATACTTATATTTAGCGTAATTTCTCCGTTTTTAATATATAAACGAGGAACTATAGTAGTATCATCAGTTTTAACTAAAATGTAAGGTTCATAGTTATTATCTGTACACCACTCATGCAAAGCTCTTATTAAATAAGGCTTAGTTGAATTTGATTGCATATATTTTATCCTAATTCTATCTACGCATAATTTTCTCTGAAGGTGTTAATGATTCTATGTATGCTGGTCTAGAAAAAATTCTTTCTGCATATTTTTGTAATGGCGCTGCATTTTTCGACAAGGATATCTCGTAATGTTCTAATCTCCATAATAGTGGAGCTATTGATATATCAAGCATAGAAAAATCATCTCCTAATAGAAATTTGTTTCTTGATAGAATAGGAGAAAGTTGTGTTAGTCTATCTTTAATCTTTATACGGGCTTCGGCAATTGCGTTACTATCATGTTTAGCATTTTTATTTTCTAGTATTTTAACTTGAGAGAACAACTCTTTTTCAAAATTATATAAAAATAACCTAATTCTTGCTCTTGTTATTGGGTCTGCTGGCATTAATTGTGGGTGTGGAAATCTTTCGTCTATATATTCGTTTATTATGTTAGATTCATACAAAACTAGATCTCTTTCTACTAGGATCGGTACATTACCATATGGATTCATCGTAAGAATATTTTCAGGTTTATTATTTATATCGATATCACGGATTTCAAAATCCATCCATTTTTCAAATAAAACAAAACGACATCTATGAGAGAACGGACACGTTATTCCTGAGTAAAGCACCATCATTTTTAAGAAATACCTTCAAGTTAGTCTTTGTTATTCATTTACAAAAATAACATGCAAATTAAATTCATGTAGTATATCGAACATTATAATTGATATATTTGTATATCAATAGTAATTTGTTACTAAATAGGATTATCTACTTCTATGTATTCTACCTTAATATCAAATGTTTTTCTTAAGAGATCTCCTAAGGCTTGTATTCCATATCTTTCAGTAGCATGATGTCCAGCACATATGAATCCAATATCCGTTTCTCTAGCTATATGAACTACTGGCTCGGATATTTCTCCAGTCACATAAACATCTGCACCTACATCAATTGCTTCTGAAAACATTTTTTGTCCGCCTCCGGAACACCATGCAATGTTTTCTATATTTTTTTTTGGATTGCCTATGAGTAATGAAGCTCGATTTATTTTAGTGCTTATAATAGTATTTAAATGATCCATGTCGCGTAAATTCTTAGATTTGCCTAGCCATAACATAGACCCGTTACTACTGTTTTTTCTTATATCATAGAACCCTAATAGAGTGCCAAGAGTTATGTTATTACCTATCTCTGGATGATCATCTAGTGGCAGGTGATATGCAAAAACATTCAGTTTATTTTCTAGGCATAATGCTATGCGTTTGCGTTTTATTCCAGATATAGCTAAATTATCATTTTTCCATAGCAATCCATGATGGACTATAACGGCATCTGCTTTAGCTTTAATAGCCTTTTGTAAAAATAATTCACACGCTGTTACCCCTAAGGCAATACTGTATATTCTTTCTTTTCCTTCTACTTGTAATCCATTAGGACAAAAGTCATCATACTTTTCTGGATTAAACACACAGTTTAACCATTCTAGTAGAATCTTCGAGGTTATGTACTTCATTTAATGTTTTTTTAAATCCATATAAATATTTTGAGGAATATGCATATCATCATATAACTATTTACTCATAAGAATCATAGAATTTTCTTATGTAAACTATTGCCTCCAATTATATGGAAATGTAAGTGTGGTATTTCTTGTCCAGAATTAGTTCCAGCATTACTAATTACCCTAAAACCATTCTTGCATCCGTTTTGTATAATTATCTCAGGTATTAACGCTATCATTCTTCCTAACCATTCAGAGTCATTAATAGATATACTTTGCAATGATTCTATATGTTTTTTTGTTACTAATAACAAGTGTAGTTCAGAAATAGGATTTTTATCATGAAAAACTATAAACTCTTCATTCTCAAAAACTATTATCGCTGGTAAATCTTTTTTTATGATTTTACAAAAAATACAAGTCTCAGTCATCATAATCCTTACCTTTTTCACGTCTAGATTTTTCTTCTATTCCAGATAACCCTTCTCTTCTTTCCAGTTCTGATAGAACATCTTCTGGCCTAAGATTATAATATGTTAGCAATACAATACAATGAAACCAGAGATCTGCTGTTTCATTAATAATAAATTTAGACTGCCCGTCTTTAGCTGCCATAACTAGCTCTGTAGCTTCTTCACCTATTTTTTTTAGAAAGGAATCTGGTCCAGTTGTAAACAATTTTGCTACGTAAGAATTGTTATTATTAAGACTATTGTTTTCATTCGGTTTTCTGTCTTTTAATGTATCTGCTAGTCTGGATAGCACTTCTTGTCCTGTATTTCTTAAGATTTTCATACTTATTTATATATATGCTCAGGGTTTTTTAATATTGGATCTATTTCTTTCCATTCTAATCTGTTTATATCTCCATTTGTAGTTATCTCAGGATTTTCTAATTTAAGAAAGAAACAGCTATTCCGTCCTGTATGACAAGATATTCCTCCAATTTGTTCTACCTTGAGTAATAACACATCGTTGTCACAATCTGTTCTTATCTCATGAACAATTTGTATATGTCCCGATTCTTCACCTTTGCGCCATATACGATTACGAGATCTAGACCAGTAGACTACCTTTTTTGTTCTTACCGTTTCATATAAAGCCTCATCATTCATCCAAGCTAACATAAGAATAGAGTTTGTTTTATATTCCTGTGTAATTGCTGGCAATAGGCCATATTTGTCAAATTTAAGATTGTTTATCCAAGATATTAAGTTATTCATCATAAGATGTTTCTACCTAATAGGTATACCAAGATTTGTCATGAATTTTTTACATTCACTTATAGTATGAATTCCAAAATGGAAAATGCTTGCTGCTAATACAGCACTAGCATGGCCTTCTGTTATACCATCAGCTAAATGTTGTAAGCTTCCAACACCGCCAGAAGCTATGACTGGAATTGGTAAATTATCAGATATTGTTTTTGTAAGCTCTAAATCAAATCCAGTTTTTGTTCCATCTTTATCCATGCTTGTTAATAATATCTCACCAGCGCCATACGATGACATCATTTTTGCCCATTTTATAGCATTTATACCGGTTGATTCCCTTCCTCCTTTTATTAGAACTTCCCATTTAGGATATTCACCTGTTTTAGAAACACGACGAGCATCTATAGCAACAACTATACATTGCGAACCATAGTAATCAGATGCTTCTTTAACAATATCTGGATTTTCAACAGCAGAGCTATTTATACTGACTTTGTCCGCGCCAGCATTCAGTAATTTTTTTATATCAGATATTTTCCTAACCCCACCTCCTACTGTTAAAGGAATGAATACTTTGGAGGCAACTTTCTCTATTACGGGTAGAATTAGTTCACGATTCTCATTAGTTGCTGTAATATCAAGGAAGGTTATCTCATCAGCACCTTGTTCGTCATAACGTTTTGCTATTTCTACTGGATCTCCAGCATCCGTTAAGTTAACAAAATTGACTCCTTTTACTACACGTCCACCAGCAACATCAAGGCATGGTATAATTCTTTTTGTTAGAAAGTTTGTCATTTTTACTTCGACTTTGGTTTTGTTAGTTCATCGGCTAGTTTTTGAGCTGATCTAAAATCTAAAGATCCTTCATATATGCTTCTTCCTAAAATAGCGCCTTCTATCCCTTCTTCAGAAACTTCACATAATTTTTCGATATCTTTAATCGTTGCTACACCTCCTGATGCGTATACAGGAATTTTTATGTTTCTTGCAAGCTCAACAGTAGATTCTATATTTAATCCAGACAACATTCCATCCCTGTTTATGTCAGTGTAAATGATAGAGTCACATCCATAATTTTCAAATTTTTTTGCAATATCTATTAAATTGTGTTTAGTTATCTTACTCCATCCATCAGTAGCAAGCTTACCATCTTTGGCGTCTAGTCCAGCTATTATGTGTCCAGGGAAAGCCACACAAGCCTCATTCAGGAAACCTGGATTCTTCACTGCCTCTGTTCCGATAATAACGTAAGATATTCCTATATCTAAATAGTATTCAATGGTGTTTAAATCACGGATACCACCTCCTATTTGTACAGGAATCTCATTATCAATAGTATCTAGTATTGACTTTATTTGTAGATCATTTTTAGGTTTTCCTATGAATGCTCCATTAAGGTCTACTAAATGTATACGACGAGCTCCACTCTCCAACCATCTTTTAGCTACTATGGATGGTTCTTCTGAAAAAATTGTGGAATCACTCAAATTTCCTTGGCGTAATCTAACACATTGTCCGTTTTTAAGATCGATAGCTGGAATCAGTAACATATATATACTATAAATTAGGTTAATTAAAAGAATATTATTTTAAATTTAACATCAAACTTTCCAGTTTGCAAAGTTACGATATAGCATTAATCCATATTTCGAACTTTTCTCTGGATGAAACTGTACTGCAAATATATTATCAGAAGCTATAGCACAGGTGAAAGACAATCCATAATCAGTTTCTCCTGCTATAATAGTCTCATCTTCTGGACAGACATAGTAGCTATGAACAAAATAGAAATGGGTATTATTGGGAATGTCTTTCCATAGAAAATGATCTTGTTTTTGATGAACTCTATTCCATCCCATATGTGGGACTTTTAGAGAATTTGCGTTGATTTTTTCTTCTGAGTTCGAGGCATTAACAAAAGGATAGCCACTGAATTGTTTTACAGATCCTCTTAATAGCCCAAGGCATTTTACATGTCCATTTTCTAGGCTATAATCAAACAACATTTGTTCACCTACGCAGATACCAAGCATAGGTTTTTCTGAAATGGTGTTTTTAATCAATTCTATCAATCCTAATTTTTCAAGGTTTTTCATGGAGTCTAGCATTGCTCCTTGACCAGGAAGAACTAATTTATCTGCCCTTTTTATTTCTTCAGTGGAACTACAAATTTTAATGTTAGCTTCCGGGGCTGCGTATTGCATTGCCCTAGCTACTGAATGGAGATTTCCCATTCCAAAATCGATAATAGCAATATTAGACACTTTAAGTTTCTTATTAAGGTTATGTAATTTATAATACGCCTTTCGTAGAAGGCATAATTCCCGACATACGTGAATCCTTATTTATGGCTTTACGTAAGGCAATCCCAAATGCTTTAAATATAGATTCACATTGATGATGTGAGTTACCGCCACGTATATTATCAATATGTAATGTTATCAGTGCATGGTTAACTAAGCCCTGGAAAAATTCTCTTATTAGATCTATGTCAAATTTACCGACATATGGTCTAGTAAATGTAACGTTATATTCAAGATGAGGTCTGCCTGAGCAATCTATAACTACTCTAGATAGAGACTCATCAAGAGGCACATATGATTCGCCATATCGAGAAATACCAATTTTATCGCCTAATGCCTTTTTAATAGCCATTCCCAATGTTATTCCAATATCCTCGACAGAATGATGATCATCTATATGTAAATCCCCATTAGATTCTATTCTTATATCAATTAGTCCATGACGTGATACTTGATCTATCATGTGATCTAAGAATGGGATTCCAGTATCTATATGTTTTTCACCAGACCCGTCTATATTAATTGATAATTTAACATGTGTTTCATTTGTATTACGTGTTACTTGAGCTATACGCATAATAGTTATTTTTTATGAATAATTTTTAATATGGTTTTAATCAATAGTCTATTTTCAGAATCAGTGCCAACAGATAGTCTTAGGCAATTACTCAGTAAAGAATGAGAATTAGACATATCTTTTACTAAAATGTTATTTGATTTCAATTCATTGAAAACATTTTTAGCTATAATGCTATTGTCAAACCTAACCAAAATAAAATTGCCATAGGATTCATATGATTTAATATGATCTATTTCTCTTAATGATTCTGATAGCTTAATTCTATTTGATAGAATTTGATTAGAATGTTCATCTAAAATATATTTCTTATCTAATACGCTAAGAATTACAGATTCTGTTAGTACATTTATATTATAGGGTGGTCTTATTTTATTTATCTGTTTTATCCATTCCGGATTACCTGCGAGATAACCAAATCGTATGCCAGCTAGACCAATTTTTGAGAATGTTCTTAGAATTAATACATTTTGTAGTTCATGTAAACGATTCATCCATGATTTTTTATTAAAAGCATAGTAGGCCTCATCTATTATTACTAGGCCAGGAGCTATGTCTATTATTGATTGCACATCACTGTCATTCCATAGCCCACCAGTTGGATTATTTGGCATTGCTAGGAATATGATTTTTGGTAAGTTATATTTTATGGATTCTATCATCTTACATATATCTAATTGTAGATCATCAGTAAGATCAACTTTAATAAATTTTGCGTGGTTAAATTGCGATGCCATTTCAAAGAATACAAAAGAAGGTGATGGGGATAAAACAGCATCTCCTGGCTTGCAGCAGCTTTGAATTATTAAATGTATAAGTTCATCAGATCCATTTCCAAATAATAGATCAGAATTACAAGGTATGTTAAATTTTTCTTTTATAATTCTTGTTAGTTTAGATTTATCAGTGCTAGGATAACGATTCAAATGAATCTTTCTTAGATTGTTAATAACGTGATCAAGAATTTCTTCCGGCAAGACATATGGTGATTCCATAGCATCTAATTTTATATAGTTATCAGAGCTACTAATAGGATAAGCATCAGTTCTTAGAATATCTTCTCTAATTGTATCATTAATAAGATTTGAGAGTTTCTTATTTGCTATCATGATATTTTCCGTCTATACGATATTGAGCACTGGATGCATGGGCTTGCAGTCCTTCACTGTTTGCCAGAGTTGACGCTATTTTCCCTAGGCCTATCGATCCCTTCTCTGAAATATTAATAAGACTTGAACGTTTTTGGAAATCATATACCCCTAATGGAGATGAGAATCTTGCTGTGCGGGAAGTCGGTAATACATGGTTAGGTCCAGCACAATAATCTCCCAATGATTCGGAACTAAAGCATCCTATAAATATTGCTCCTGCATGTCTTATTAAAGGCACTAATTCAGTAGCATTTTCTGTAGATATTTCTAAATGCTCTGGGGCAATAATATTTGCTATATCACATGCTTCAGATAGATTGTTTACCTTAATTAAAGCTCCTCGATTTGATAAACTTTTTTTTAAAATATCAACTCTAGGCATTCTATGAATCAATTTTTTAATTTGATCCTCTACTTCATTTATAAAGTCCATATCTGGACATAACATTATAGATTGTGCTAGCTCATCATGTTCTGCTTGTGAAAATAAATCCATAGCTATCCATTCGGCAGGTGTTTTTCCATCGCATATAATCAATATCTCGCTAGGACCTGCTATCATATCTATTCCTACCGTTCCAAAAACCTTGCGTTTCGCACATGCTACATATGCATTACCTGGCCCCACTATTTTATCTACTTGATTCACGGTTTCTGTGCCATATGCTAGGGAGCCTATGGCTTGTGCCCCGCCTATAGCAAATATTCTGTCAACGTCTCCTAATGCAGCAGCAGCTAGAACCATGCTATTAATATAACCATCTGGAGTAGGTGAAACCATAATCAATTCTGGAACACCAGCTATTTTTGCAGGTATTGCATTCATAAGGACGGACGATGGGTATGAAGCTTTACCTCCTGGTACATATAGCCCTACTTTGTCTATAGGTGTTATTTTTTGTCCAAGAATATTATCATACGAATCTTTATAACTCCAAGTGAATGCTCTTTGTTTCTCATGATATTCTTTGATTCTGTTAACAGAAATTTCCAACGCTTCGCGTTGTTGCTTTGGAACATTGTTAAGTGATTTTATCCATTCCTCTTTTGGAATTTCTAATTTATCCGGAGAATCTACATTAAGACGGTCAAATTTTCTAGTATAATTTAGTAAAGCTTTGTCTCCATCATTCTTTATATCTTTTAATATTAAATTTACTGTTTTTTCAATAGATTCATCTTCATTAGAGTCAAATTCTAATATAGAGGAAAGAGATGAGTAGAAATTTGGATCAATAGAATCAAGACGTGTAATCATAGTTATATTATTAATTCTTCTCAGTTTAACAACAGGTTATGTATGCAATTTCATTCATATAAATTAGTAGCACGAGAAAAGGCATCTATAATTGGTTGTAACGATGCCACGTTGTTTTTAAGTGATGCTTGATTAACTATAAGTCTAGAGGATATAGGTATTATATCTTCTACTACTACTAAACCGTTGGCTTTAAGTGTGTCTCCAGTCGAAACTATATCCACAATAGCATCAGCAAGACCAACTAGAGGTGCCAGTTCCATTGATCCATATAGTTTTATTAAATCTATGTGTACTCCTTTTGCTGCAAAGTGCTCTCTGGCAGATCTAATATATTTTGTAGCCACACGCAATCTAGATCCTTGCTTAACAGCATCTTTATAATTAAAATCTTGTCGTACAGCAACAGCTAGGCGACATCTAGCTATATTTAAGTTTATTGGCTGATATAAGCCACCAGGTTGTTGCGCAGAGTGTTCTATAAGTATATCTTTACCGGCAATTCCTATATCTGCTGCGCCGTATTGTACATAAGTAGGGACATCTGATGCTCTCAGTATTAATATTCTTAAATTGGGATCGCTAGTCTGTATTATTAGTTTCCGAGATTTCTCAGGGTTGTCATTAACTTTTATACCTGCTTCTGCTAAAAGTGGCATTGTATCTTCAAAAATTCGTCCTTTTGATAAAGCCAATGTGATGCTCTTGTTCACAATTTTCTTCATTCATCATTCCTATTTGTAGCTCGTTTAATGTTAGCTCCTAGCTTTTGAAGTTTTACCTCAATGTTTTCATAACCGCGATCCAGATGATAGATTTGTTCTATAGTTGTCTTACCTTGAGCAACCAGTCCAGCTATAACTAGACTTGCTGATGCTCTTAGATCCGTAGCTCTTACAGTTGCTCCAGAAAGAAAGTCTACCCCACGAACTGTAGCAGAATTTCCATTAATTGTTATATCTGCTCCTAATCTATTGAGTTCTTGTACATGAAGATATCTATTTTCAAATATATTTTCAACTATCATTGACGTTCCATATGATACACAGTTTAGCGCCATAAATTGTGCTTGCATATCAGTTGCTAATCCAGGATACTCACAAGTGACAATGTTTACAGATTTTGGTTTCTTGTTCATGCTGCATAGTAAACTACCATTGTCTTGTTTTACAGAAACCCCAGATAGTCTTATTTTATCTATAGTAGCTAACATGTCATATGGATTAACACCATTTATTCTTATATTACCACCTGTAGCAGCTAGAGCGCACAAAAAAGTACCTGCTTCTATCCTATCTGGTAGTATTCTATGATTTGCTCCATATAATTTGTCAACTCCATTTATAACTATTCTACTCGTTCCGTGTCCTTTTATATTAGCTCCCATTTTTATTAGCATATTAGACAGATCTACTATTTCTGGTTCGCATGCAGCATTTTCTATAATAGTTTCGCCTTCTGCAAGAGTTGCTGCCATAATGATATTTTCTGTTCCGGTAACTGTCACTATATCTGGACGAACTATAGTCCCTTTAAGTTTCTTTGCTTTTGCAATAACAAAACCATGTTCTACTCTTATATCAGCTCCTAATGCAGATAAGCATTTTATATGCTGATCTATAGGCCTCTGTCCTATAGCACATCCTCCAGGCATACTAACAATAGCTTCCCCAAATCTGGTTAAAAGCGGACCTAGAACTAAAATAGATGCCCTCATTGTTTTCACTAGTTCGTAAGGAGCTTTTAGATTATCTATTTTATTTGACATTATAGATACTTTGTTTGGACCATTCTTTTCTGTTATTGATCCAAGCTTACTAAGTAACTTGATAGTTGTAGAAACATCATTAAGATCCGGCAAATTACTCAGTGAAATTGTTTCTGATGTTAGTAATCCAGCACATAAAATTGGTAATGCAGCATTCTTTGCGCCAGAGATGTTAACATCCCCTTCAAGTTGTGAGCCACCTATGATTTGTAATTCTTCCATTGAAGCCATAATAAATATTGTAAGTTGATAATTCGTAATCCTAATGTTGAAAAAAATAACTGATTCTATAATCTATATATTATATTTTTATTTTATTATGACCTTAATTTATAACCAGTAGACATAAGACGCAAAGCAAAAAGGGATAAAGATATAAGAACGGATATTACTATTGCGAGGCTAATATATGGGGATACATCAGATTTTTCAAAAAAACCATAACGAAAACCATCTATCATATAGAACATAGGGTTACAATACGATATTCTTTGCCAAAATTCTGGTAACGTTTGGACTGAATAAAATACCCCTGACAGAAAAGTAGAAGGAACTATTAAAAAATTTTGAAACATGGCTAACTGGTCATACTTTTCAGAACATATTCCAGCAATCATTCCAATAACGCTCATTATGCTACATGTTAGTAAAGCAAATACCATTACCCATAGATAATTTACAGCACCTAAAGGATTAATGGAAATTGAAAAAAGCCATACGAAAAACCCGACAGTTAGTCCTCTAGCAACTGCTGCTAGTACATAGGCAAAGAATATTTCTATATGGGACATTGGAGATAGCAGCATGAATATAATGCTTCCAGTAACCCTGCTTTGGATTAGTGATGAAGATGTATTAGAAAAAGAGTTTTGCATCATACTCATGGCTATTAGACCTGGAATTATAAAACTAGTATAATGTATGCTGTCAAAAGCTAATCTATCTTGTAATATTTGACTAAATACCAATAGATATAAAAGTGACGTTGTAACAGGTGCAGCTACAGTCTGAAAAAATACTTTATAGAAACGTAATATTTCTTTTTTCAACAATGTAAAGAAACCTATCATATTCTTTCTTTGATTTGATAGCACATATTGGTTCTTATTGTTGTTTAATTTAAATTCCATAAGCATCCCATAACTATATTATAGTTCTTTATTGAAAGAGGATAATTCATTGCAATTAATAATATTCACAAAGGCTTCTTCAAGATTTTTTCCTCCAAATCTTGACGTTAAATTTTTTGTTTCATCTAGCGCTATTAAATCTCCAGATTTTAGTATAGCAATACGATTACACATTTCCTCAGCTTCTTCAATATAATGCGTAGTTAATAAAATAGTATGTCCTTCTTTATTTAGACGTGATATAAATTTCCATAATGTGTGACGTAGGCCTATATCAACACCAGCAGTTGGTTCATCTAATACTATTATAGGAGGGCGATGTACTAGCGCTTGTGCTATCAGCACTCTTCTTTTCATTCCTCCTGATAATGATCTCATATCATGATCTGCTTTATCAGAAAGGGACAGGTTATCAAGCAACTCTTCTATCCATAAGTCATTTGATTTTATACCAAAATATCCTGATTGTATAAACAGTGTTTCTCTTACCGTAAAGAAGGGGTCGTATACTAATTCTTGTGGAACAGTGCCTATTAAATTTCTTGCTTTACGATAATCTCTTACAACATCATGACCATATATCTTTACTTTACCGGAGGTTGGAAAAGAAAGACCTGACAATATAGAAATAAGGCTAGTCTTTCCAGCGCCATTTTGTCCAAGAAGCCCGAAAAATTCCCCAGGTTTTATTTGTAAATTAATATTATTTAAAGCCTTAGTCGGCTTGTAAGATTTATTTTTTAGTGTGTAAGTTTTACACAATTGTTCTATAGATATTGAAAACATATAATTTTTAAAATAGAGGATTATTTATGAATTTTATCTAATTTTTCTATAAGTGTATCTATACCATTGCTATGGATTTCGTTATTAAATTGATTTCGATAACTTTCTATTAGCCACATTCCTTCTATGCTTACATCATAAATTTTCCAAGTATTACCATGTCTTGTTAGCCTGTAGTTTATTTGTATTTGTTTTCCATTGCTTTGCTGTACAAACGATTTTATTATGGCATCATTAGATTTTGCTTCTCCTCGATATGGCAATACTTTTATTTTTGTGTTCTTTGAAATTAAACTAAAAGCGCTCCTATATGTTTTAACCAAAGTATTGCGAAATACTTTTATTAATGCTTTTCTCTGTTCATCAGTAGCTATTTTCCAGTGTTTGCCTGCTGTAAGTTTAGTGGTTTTAAAAAAATCCACATGAGGTAGTATATAGTTATCAACTACTACATTAATGCTATCTAAATCCATTCTACCTGATTCTATTGTTTTTTGAATTTCTATCAAAGCAAGGTTTGTAACATTTGTTATAAAATTATCAGGATTGTTAACATTACCTGCCTGTGCATAGGTTGTATTAGGGAATAACATTACTGAAATAAGATATAAGAAAAATACTGTTTTTTTTATATCATTACCTAATGAAATATACATATTGTAATTTTCCTTTTAGCTAAATTTTTTGTTCAGTCTTCATAATCTGGCACTCTTGTATCATCTTTGTCTTGATTTGCGATAGCTCTTTTACCCATATATGAGTCTCTTGTTAGTGTATATGGGTCGATTGCAATAGTATTGAGCAAGTCTGTCGCATATAAAAGATTCATTCTTGCGTCTAATATTACTAGGGAAGCAAAACCTATCTTGCAATATCTGCTGCAAGGTATTATTTTTACAGGGCTTGATAATAGATCACAGAAACTTCCTATGCTATCACGTAGATTACTAGGACCAATTAATGGTAATACAATATATGGTCCAGGTTTAATTCCCCAAATGGCCAAGGTTGTTCCAAAGTCATTTGGTATTCTCATTGCCCCGGTCTTAGAGGCAACATCAAAACATCCTCCTATCCCCATAGTTGTATTAAACATAAATCTTCCTAATGTATTAATAGCATCATGGCAGTTGCCTTGAAGTATACTATTCAAAGCAGAGGTTATACTATCAGCATTATCTAATGCGTTATGTATACAATCCCTTATAGTCTCTGGAATTATTAATCTATAGCAGTTAGCTAGTGGAATAAGAACTGAATTATCAATATCTTGATTAATTTTAAAAAAAACTCTGTTTGTTTTTTCTGCATAGTCAGCTTTAAACTCATTTTTCTGGTTATGACTGAATGCACTGCAAGCTGATAGTATAAAACAAGAGAATATTATAATTAATGCAAAGACATTTATGCTATTCGTTGAATTTTTATTTTGTATAAACATATTGTTTATTAATACTCAAACTGTTCAGGATCATTTATAATAGACATGCCAATTATGTTTTTTTCACCAGAACTATATAATAATTTACTCATTAACTGTTCCATAGATATGAAGCCCTGAGTATATACTATACATTCTAAATTTTTAATATATTCTTCTTCATTACCAGGGCTAATGTCTATATATTGTTCGCCAAGTAATCCAGATGTTAGTATTGATGCAGAAGTATCTATAGGCAGTAAATATTTCTTATCTATGTTCATAGTAACGCTAGCTAGGAATGATTTTGTGTCAAGTGATACATTTTTTACACGGCCGATGGTTACACCAGCACTTTTTACTTGTGAGTTGATTTTTAAAGATCCAACGTTATCAAAATTAGCCTTAACTATGTAGGTAGATGCGAATGGTTTGTTCCTTAAATTATTTGTTTGTAGAACAAGAAAGAACAAAGATGCAATTCCTACAACAACAAACAAGCCAACCAAAAGTTCAGTTTTAGAGTTCATCATAATTTAAAAGTTAGTTTACGAATAGTATAGAGGTCATAAAAAAATCTAATAGAAACACAGTTAGAGATCCGTTCACAACTGTCCTGGTTATAGCTCTTGATATACCATCAGGAGTAGGGTTGCATTGCCATCCTTCATTTAATGAAATTGCAACGGTTGACAGACCGAAAACCAAACTCTTGAATATAGTTCCGCATACGATATCAGAATATATATCAAATCCGCATTGAATTTGAGACCAAAAAAGACCAGAATCTATACCAACGACTATTGCTCCAACAAGCCAGCTTCCAATAATACCAGTTGTTGAGAATATTATAGCTAACACTGGCATTGATAATATTCCAGCCCAAAAACGTGGTGCTAGAATCCTTTCTACTGGATCAATTGCCATTATTTCCATTGCTAGTATCTGTTCTCCAGCTTTCATTAATCCTATCTCGGCTGTCATTGATGTCCCTGCTCTACCAGCAAAAAGAAGAGCTGTAACTACAGGGCCTAATTCTCTTGTTAATGATACAGTAACCATTAAACCAAGAGTATCTTCTGCACTAAACTTACTAAGCATCAGATAACCTTGAAGTCCCAGAACAAAGCCTACAAATAAACCAGAAATGGAGATTATTAAAACAGAATTATTACCGATAAGATAAATTTGATCTACAACTAGACTTCTTCTTTTATTTGTTAAATCACTTCTAATGACTATTTTACATAGTAGGCAACACAATCTTCCTGTGTTTAAAGTAAATTCATAAACACGATTTAGAATATTATTTAGTTGAATCATATTTGTTGCCTTAGCTTTAACAGCCATTCTTTAAAATCATATGTTTCAGGGTGGTTAAATGGTACTGGTCCTGTTGGAGCTCCGTTTATAAATTGTTTAACAAAGGGATCTTCTGATCTAGACAATGATTCTGGTGATCCTGATGCTATGATGGATCCATTTCCAATTATATTGATAGTATCTGCTATCCTAAATGATTCTTGCATTTCATGTGTTATTAGTATAGAGGCACATTGTAAAGTGTTAGATAGTTCTTTTATTAGTTTAGCTATTACTCCCATTGAAATTGGGTCTAGTCCAGAAAATGGTTCGTCATACAACATAATCCATGGATCTAATGCAATCGCTCTTGCTAAAGCTACTCTTTTTGCCATCCCTCCTGACAGGGTTGTTACAGGCATATGAGCCGCTGCTTTTAAGCCAACAGAATCAAGTTTTTCTAAAACAATTTTTATTATCTCTTCGATGGGTATTTTTGTAAGTTCTATTAAAGGAAATGCTACATTATCAAATACGTTTAAATCAGTGAATAGGGCTCCATGCTGGAATAATACACCCATTTTGCTTCTTAAGTTTTTAAGATCCTTGTCTTGCAGTAATCTTATGTCTTGGTCGAATATTTTTACCTTTCCATTGATAATTGGTATTTGATTTGTAATTGATTTAAATAAGGTAGTTTTTCCTGACCCAGAGCCTCCCATTATAGCAACAATCTCTTTTTTTCGCACATCCATAGAGATATTGTTTAATATGATTGATTCTCCATAGCCAACTGTTAAGTCTTGTATGGATAATATAACATCATTATCTTTTTTCATAAAAATCTTTAACTAACAAGGTTGATACTATCATGCATAATTAACACTATATAATCAACATCTCAAGCTTATAATAGCAGATTGAAATTAGTATCTATTAATTAATTTTTGCAAACTCTGTATAAATAATGTATCCTAACCAGCTGTGTCTGGTGTTCATTTATAATAGATTTTGAATATATGTAGATTGTAAAAAAACCTACTGAGAGGTACAATATTACACTACATTCATGGTATTAGGTAATTTTATAGTTATAATTTTTTAGTTATTCTAGAGGTGTGATTATGACTGGATCTAAAGGTGGCTTTTTAACACATTCTTCTAGCACCTCAGTAGTCTTGGATTCTTTCAGTCTTAGCGGTGTTGGAACTATAGAATCATATATTGCTAATGCTAACAGAATGCCTGTTCTTTCAGCTGATCGTGAAGTGGAGCTAGCACGTTGTTTAAGAGATACTGGTGATTTAGGAGCTGCCAAAGAACTGGTACTTTCACATTTGCGTTTGGTAATATCGATAGCAAGGCAATATTTAGGATATGGTTTGCCTCATGCTGACTTAATACAGGAAGGTAATATTGGATTGATGAAGGCTATAAGGCGATTTGACCCCGAAAGAGGAGTCCGTCTTATGTCATTTGCAGTTCATTGGATAAAAGCAGAAATTCATGAATTCGTTATAAGAAATTGGCGCTTGGTAAAAATTGCTACCACGAAAGCTCAACGTAAGATATTTTTTAACTTGCGTAGCATGCGTTCTAATGGTAATTACCTTGATTCAGCTCAGATAGATAAAATAGCAAGTAGCCTAAATGTTCGTTGTGAAGATATAAGAGAGATGGAGATCCGTCTTTCTGGATCCGATATTCCTATAGAGTCTAGAGAAGATGACGATGATGGCTATTATCCTGCTGAATATTTATTTGATTCTAAGGATGAGCCAGATAATATCTTAAATAAGCGAGATTACGATCTTATGCAATCTACTGGTTTAAAAAAAGCGTTAGAAGTTTTAGATGGTCGCTCGCGCAAAATAGTTGAATCGCGCTGGTTACAGGATGAATCTAATCATACTTTACAAGAGTTGGCAGATGAATTTGGAATATCAGCTGAAAGGGTTCGTCAAATAGAATCAGCTGCTATGAAAAAAATGAAAAAATTCTTGTTAAAATGATGTGTGTTTTATCTAATTTCTAATTCAGTAATAATTCATTTATACATTTATAGTTAGGAAGCTTAGTTCATGAATGTCGGTTTTATAGTTTTTGGATTGACAGGTTTATTAACATTGGTTTGTTTTCTGTCTCCTTTGTCTGTGCGTATTAAGCTTCCATATTCTGTTATCTTAGCGATTGTTGGTTGCATTTTAGGGGTCTTGGTCTATGGGCCGCATAACTGGGCTCCATTTGTTGTAGCTGATTTTCTGGATTCCCTTGGGTCATTAGAAATATCTTCTGAAGCTTTCTTGATGGTTTTTTTACCGGTCTTATTATTTGAGACTGCTTTGTCTATGAATGTGAGAAGGTTGTTAGATGATATTGGTCCTATCCTTATGATGGCAATTGTTGCTGTTATTGTGTGTACTATAGTGGTAGGTTTTACTATCAATGCTATATCTTCTTATGGTTTAGTAGCTTGCCTTTTATTAGGATCTATTGTTGCCACAACAGATCCAGTAGCAGTGGTTGGTATTTTTAGAGAAGTAGGAGCGCCAAAGCGTCTAACTACATTAGTTGAAGGCGAGAGTTTATTTAATGATGCAGCTTCTATAGCTTTATATACAGTATTACTATCAGTTTTAGCTGGTAGTGGTGAGCTTTGTATTGGTAATGTAATAAATGATTTTGTAATTTTGTTTGTGGGTGGTGGGCTTGTTGGTTATGTGATGGGTAAGGCTGCTTGTTTCTTGTTTACTTGGTTAAGAGGTTTCCATGCAGCAGAGATTACACTTACATTAACATTAGCTTATTTGTCTTTCTTTATTTCGGAGCATTATCTTAATGTTTCTGGCGTTGTTGCAACTGTCATATCTGGATTGGTTGTTGGATCTACCGGACGCATAAGAATGTCACCAACTACTTCAGAGTATTTATCTAAGTTTTGGGAACAATTTGGTTTTTGGGCTAATTCACTAATTTTTCTTTTTTCTGCTATGCTAATACCCCGTTTTATGGGTACTTTAAACCTGCAGACATGTATACTAACGCTTATAGTTTTCGCTATTACGCTTGTTGCTAGGGCGGTTGTCATATTTGGCTTGCTGCCAATACTTAGAATAACAAGATTAGGTACTACTGTAAGTCTTCCTTATAATTTGGTTATCTTATGGGGGGGATTGAGAGGAGCTGTTTCTCTTGCTCTTGCTTTGGCCGTTACGGAAAACAATTCTGTTCCTGAGGAATTGAGGCATTTTATCGCAATTGCTACTACTGGTTTTGTTCTTATGACATTATTTATTAATGGGGTTACTTTAAGGCCTTTGATAAGGGTTCTTAAGTTAAATGAACTGTCATTAATTGATACTACTATAAGAAATCAGGTTCTAGGTGTTACATTAAAAGAGTTACAGGTCCATATAGAAGAAGTAGCAAGGACAGAGCATATAGGACAAGATTCCTTAGAGAGAATACAGGCTGTTTTTAAGTCTAGTTTATTAAGATTACACGATGTTCCAGTTTCTCAAATGAACAAATCAGAGCGAGTGTCTGCTGGTTTAGCTATTTTAGCTCAAAGAGAAGAAGAGATGCTTTTTGATATACTTAAAGCAAGGATTGTCGATGAAAGAGTAGCTGAATCTTTATTATCTAGAGCTGAGTATTTGGAAGATGCTATTAGAACCGGTGGTTTAGATGGTTTTGAATATGCGGTTGAAAATGATTTGCGTTATTCAAAAATGATTAGGGTGGCCTTATGGTTTCATAATATATTTGGCTATAATGAATGGCTTGCTGATAAGTTAGGTTATCGTTTTGCTAACCTGATGATAAAAAGATCTGTTGAGCAAAAATTAATATTGTTTGCTAGTGAGAAGGTTTCTCCAATTCTTGGTGATGAAGCTATAGAGGTTATAATAAAAGCACATAAGCGTCGGTTAGGTCTTATAGAAAATGCATTACAGGCTATGAATTTGCAATATCCATTATATGCCACTGGGTTGCAGGAGATTTATCTTGGGAGAGCTGCTAGGGAATTAGAGTATATTAGATATAGTGATATGCTTAGCAAATTCTTAATTAGTGGAGAAGTATATGAGGATTTGATGGAAAAATCACACGCTCGCTGGCATTATATAGATAGACATCCTCCTCTTGATATTGAGTTAAGTTCTGCTGAGCTAATAAAAAAGGTACCCTTATTCCATGATCTTAGCTTGAATTCACTTAAGTCTATATGCAAGTTGCTAAAACCTAGGTTAGCTCTGCCTGACCAAATAGTTATAACAAAAGGTAAACAAGGCAGAGAGATGTACTTTGTAGCTTCTGGAGCTGTAGCGATGCATTTACCCGATGATACTGTTGTTGAGTTAGGAAGTGGTGAGTTTTTTGGAGAGCTAGATTTGTTTGGCAAAGATCCTTTGGTGCTAAAAGTTACTTCTCTTGGCTATAGCAAATTGCTTTTACTCAGCTCCAAAGATCTTGGCGTATTGTTAGAAAAAGACTCTGAGCTCCGATGTCGTATAGAGAGCATAGTAAATCAGAGAAGGATTGCTATAGATACTTGGAGGCAGAGGTCTAATTACGATATTAGCCCTAGCTAATATTTAAGTAGTTTCTTATAGTCATTAGTTTAATAATATCCGACAATATTATGATAGATGATTCTATTGTAAAACTGTCGGATAATATTTCTGGGGTAATTTCTTCTATTCTCATTTTTTTAAAAATCGCCACTTCTCCATCGTTATTTTTTGGGTAAAAACTTTCTTTTAATAAGCTAGTTTTGCTTAAAAGTTCTTCTATCTGATAACCTTCTTCAGTGTTTTTTTTTATATTGAAAATTCTAGAAAGTTTACTGCTTGCTAAAATGTTTCTTTCTATTAAATTTGCCTCTTCATAGCATTCCCTAGTTAAAGCCTGTTCTGGTTTTTCTCCTTTACTAACAAGCCCTCCAACTATTGTTTCTAGTTTTCCAGGGTCGATAGTCTTTTTGTGTGATCTTTTTGACACCCATAATTCTTTATTATTTAACCAAGAGTTCATATGAACTGATCTGGTTTTGAATCCTAGAATACGAGCTGCAGATCTTTCTATATAGCCAAGTATTTCATAATTTGGACCGATAATATCTAAAAGTTCGTTATTCCATTTCTTGATTTTATATTCGGATTTTAATATTTTTGTTGCATTTAATAATAATTCCCCTAGATCTTTTACAGAAATATTTTCATTACCGATATGTAAATTAGTTCCATTTATATATCCTAATCCATGTTGTTGTAATATTTCACATGTTTCTATACTAGAAATACCGCATTTTTTTTTGTTAATCATAATAATTAAAAATTTATTTTTTTTATTATCATGGATTGGAGGGGAGCATAGTTTATAAAAAAAAGCTCTTAAATTATTAATTTCATTGATAGATCTATTATTCATATTTATAATTTAGTTATAGATTTAATATTTTACTCATGCTAGTTTTTTCGCTTGTTTATCGATTGTTTTATTATTTCGCTTTTAATTTCTAGGTATCATTTAATATGCCTTCAACTATTTAAATAATTTTTATGCTAAATATTATTATACTTGCTGCTGGATCTGGAAAACGAATGCAATCTAAGATTCCAAAAGTTTTACATACATTGGCAGGACGTCCTATGTTAGAGTATGTAATAGAAAGCGCGAGAAATCTTAATCCTAATTCTATAACAATTGTCTTAGGTCACGAAGCTGATGTTGTGAAGTCATGTATAGATCATAATGATTTAAATATTGTATTACAGGAGTCTCAGTTGGGAACAGCACATGCTGTAATGTGTGCTACATCAATGATATCTTTTCGTAATAACAAAGATAGTACTACGCTTATTTTGTATGGGGATGTTCCGCTAGTGAGTGTTAGCACATTGAGATCATTACTAGATTCTTGCTGTGGCGGGATGTCTATATTGACTAGCATATCTGATAATCCTTATGGCTACGGTCGTATTATCCGAGATAATGTTGGTAATATTGTTCAAATAGTAGAGCACAAAGAGGCTAGCCAAGAGCAAATATCTATTAGAGAGATTAATGCTGGTATTATTGCTATTCATACAGAAAAACTAAAACAGTGGATCAGTATGATATTTAACAACAATGAACAAAAAGAATATTATCTTACAGATTTGGTAAAAATAGCTGTTAATAATAGTGTAATTGTTAATTCTGTTTTGCCCAAATACTCCTGGGAAGTATTTGGTATTAATGATCACAGACAACAAGCAAACATTGAAAGAATATATCAATATGAACAGGCCAAGAATTACATGTTAAAAGGATTAACCTTGTCAGATCCTAGGCGTTTTGATGTTCGAGGATCTTTGAAATTTGGCCGCGATGTTTTTATAGATGTTGGTTGTATATTTGAAGGATTGGTCGAATTGGGAGATGATGTCCGTATAGGGCCTTATTGCATTTTGAGAGATGTTACAGTAGCAGAAAATGTTCTTATAGAGGCATATAGTCATGTAAGTAATACTATAGTAGAAAGTAATGTTGTAATAGGTCCGTTTGCTAAGATATGCAAAAGTTCTTATATAAAGAGCAAGTCCAAAATAGGTAATTTTGTAGAAATAAAGAATACAAGTTTTGGAAATAGCAGCAAAGCTAATCATCTAGCATATATTGGTGATTCTGAAATTGGATCAAATGTTAATATAGGAGCAGGAGTTGTAACCTGTAATTACAATGGTGCCAATAAGTTTCGTACCATTATAGAGGATAATGCTTTTATTGGATCTGGATCGCAATTAATAGCTCCTATAAAAATAGGAAATAGTGCTACTATTGGTGCAGGAACTACATTAACTGATGACGCTCCTGCAGATCAGCTAACAATAGCTAGGTCTAGACAGAAAACTATAGTTAACTGGAAGAGACCAAAGAAGAATTGATAACGGCTATAGTTAATTTATAATACATAGTAACTATTTTTTAATGGGATATATTGATGACTTTCATTCACATGTTTTAAATCAAGTAGTAATGGTTTGATCTTGTTTTTGTGTGCGATCGCATTGGACAGAAATTATTCATTTAATTATTTTACTATTATCGTATATTGTATGGTTATTTAAAAATAGAATAGTAATTAATAATTAACTTATCAAAAATATAATCTAATAATTGTAAAAAACGTATAATCATATCAGGCGTTATTTGATGTTTTTCTATCAATTTTTGTTATTAAAATGATGCTTTTGATCATATTATTTACTTATGATTATACCTTGGGTTTATTTATTTTGACTAGACTCCTTTTATTTTTTATATAGTGTAATATTTATCAATATTTTAGTTTGTTAATACTAGGCATGAATCTTATATGTTTTGTTATCCAGTTCCTATTATTGATTATTTGAGGCAATCATTATGTGCGGTATTATAAGTGCTGTTTCTTGTAGAGATATAACTTCTATGTTGCTAGACGGATTATCACGTTTAGAATATAGAGGTTATGATTCCTGTGGTATAGCAATTTATAGTAGGGATAGTTTAAGAAGGGTTCGTAGCATGAAGAGGGTTTCTGACCTGAGCAAACAGATAATAGAGCATAATTTATACGGTTCTATTGGTTTGGCTCATACAAGATGGGCTACACACGGTATACCATCAACGTATAATGCTCATCCACATTTTTCTAGCCTTGATTCAGGGAAACCAAGAATTGCGTTGGTGCATAATGGTATAATAGAAAACTATGATGATCTCAGAATAGAATTACAGAAATGTGGATATAAATTTGAAAGCCAAACTGATACAGAAGTTTTAGTTCATCTTATAAATCATAAATATGATGGTGATATTCTTAGTACTGTTCAAAAAGTTGCTAAGTTGTTAACTGGAGCTTATTCTATATCTGTCTTTTGTGTTGATGAGCCTTATAGAATAATAGGTTCTTGTAAGGGGGCTCCTTTAGTATTGGGTTTAGGTGATGGAGAGAATTTTCTAGCTTCTGATGTCCTGGCTATGGCTGGTAGAGCTAATGAGGTTATATATTTAAATGATGGTGATATAGTAGATGTTCAATATAGTAATTTCTGCATAGTAGATTCTAATAATAAGCTAGCTTATAGGAAAAAGTATCCAAAGAATAGTTTTATGGGGGTTGTAGAATTAGGGGCCTATAGACATTATATGCAAAAAGAGATATTCGAGCAGCCCAGGGCTGTAGCTGATACTTTGCAAGAGGTCAATGTCATATCAGAGGACATCTTTGGATCTAATGCTATAGAAATATTTCGAGATATAGATTCTGTTTTAATAATTGCCTGTGGTACAAGTTACTACGCAGGTATGACTGCAAAATATTGGATAGAATCTATTGCTAAAATTAGAGTTTCAGTTGAGATTGCCAGTGAATATCGTTATAGAGATAGTGTTGTTAATCCTAAGACGCTAGTATTAGTAATATCTCAGTCTGGAGAGACATCTGATACTTTATCGGCACTTAAACATTCGATATCATTGGGAATGAATTACAATATGGCAATATGTAATTCCCAGACTAGTGCTATAGTGAGAGATTGCAAACTTTGCTATATAACTAGAGCTGGTATAGAAATTGGAGTGGCATCAACAAAAGCTTTTACTACACAATTAACAGCATTATTCTTATTATCTATTACTCTTGCAAAAAATCGTTCTATACTTAGCAAGGATGATGAAATTCTCTTTCTAAGAGCTTTGCGTCATTTGCCGGCATCTCTGTCTTCTGTTCTCGATTTAGAGCCTTTAGTAGTTAATTGGGCGAATCATTTTGCTAATAAAGAAAATGCTTTATTCCTTGGTCGTGGAATGCATTATCCAATAGCACTTGAAGGCGCTCTGAAAATGAAGGAGATAAGTTATATACATGCAGAAGCATATCCAGCCGGAGAATTAAAACATGGTCCACTTGCTTTAGTGACCGATAATATGCCGGTTGTAGTAGTTGCGCCAAAAGATAGCTTATTAGAGAAATTAAAATCTAACATGCAAGAAGTCCAAGCAAGGGGTGGAAAATTATATGTTTTTGCTGATTCTGATAGCAGAATCAACGATGATAGCATAAACTTAATAAGAATGCCTGAGCATTATGGAATGCTATCACCTATTTTACACACTATTCCTTTACAGTTATTGGCTTATCACACCGCATGTATACGGGGAACAGATGTTGACAAGCCAAGGAACTTAGCAAAAAGCGTGACAGTGGAATAAATGCTAATATCAAGATATTAGTTCGCTTAATTTTTGTCCTGGGTCTGTAGACTTCATAAATACTTCCCCTATTAAGAATGCATTTATATTTGATTTTCTCATTATTTCTATATCTTCTTTTGAAGAGAATCCACTCTCAGTAATTATTATTTTTTCGTTTGGCACATATTCCTTTAGATTTAATGTGTTATTTATGTCTGTATGGAAACTACCGAGATTTCTATTATTAATTCCAATAAGTTTTGTTTTTAGATGTAATGCCGCGTCAATTTCATGTCGGGTATGCGTTTCTACCAAGACATCCATTCCCAATTCCATTGCAATTGCTTCTAGATCTATTAATTGATTGATATCAAGTATAGATACTATTAATAATATACAATCTGCTCCTATTGATCGTGCTTCTAAAACTTGATAAGGATCTATTACAAAATCTTTACGCAGAATTGGTAAATTACAGGATGATCTAGCTCTAAGTAGGTCCTCACAACATCCATGGAAAAATTCTCTATCAGTTAATACTGATAAGCAAGTTGCCCCATTTTTGGCATAGGTAATGGCAAATTTTTCTGGATCAAAATCTTTTCTTAATATTCCTTTAGATGGAGATGCTTTTTTTATTTCTGCTATAACGCTTGGCAATCCTTGTTGAACCTTTTTTTCTATTGCATCAGCAAAACCCCTGGTAGGATCTTGTTCGCATATTTTTTCAACAAGAGCGGAATTGCTGTTTTTTTGTTTTGCTATTATTATTTCTTCTTTTTTTGCGAGTACAATTTTCTTTAAAATATCATTCATTTTGAGAACTTCCTAGTATAGGCTCTAAATTCTTCTAATTTATCCCTAGCCGATCCGTTTTTTATAATTTCAAAAGCCAATGATACGCCTTGTTTAATGCTATTAGCTTTATTGCCTGCATATATTGCTAGTCCGGCATTTAAGGCAACAATATCCCTGGCAGGTCCATCTAAATTATTTAAAGAGTCTAATATGAGTTGAGCTGATTCTGACCTATTAGATACTCTAATACTTCTATTCGATATCATTGGAATATTATAATCCTCAGGATGAATTTCATACTCTGTTATCATCCCGTTCTTTAATTCCCCAACCATTGTGGCGCTTCCTAATGCCGCTTCATCCATTCCTTCTTTGCCATATATCGTCAAAACATGGTTAGATTTAAGTTTTTTTAGAACTCTAACTTGAATACCCACCAAATCAGAGTGGAAAACTCCCATTAGTTGATTTGCGGCACATGCTGGATTAGTTAGCGGGCCTAGTATATTAAAAATTGTGCGAACTCCAATTTCTTTTCTAACCATAGCAATATTACTCATTGCTTTTTGATGTAGTGGAGCAAACATGAATCCTATTTTAGTATTTTCTATACATTCAATAATATGCATTGGTTCTAGTTCTATATTTACACCTAATTCCTCCAAAACATCAGCACTGCCAGAGGATGAAGATGCACCTCGATTTCCGTGTTTAGCTACTCTAACGCCGGCAGCAGCAGCAACAAACATAGCTGCAGTAGATATATTAAATGTTTGACTGCCATCTCCTCCAGTTCCGCACATATCTAGAAGATTTTCTCTATTTTTAATTGGCACCTGTTTAGAAAATTCTCGTAATGCTAAAGCAGAAGCTGTTATTTCATCAATAGTTTCTTTTTTAACTCTTAATCCTATTAGTATTGCGCTTGAGATTTGTGGTGATAGTTCTCCATTTATCATCATGCTCATTAAGCTGAACATTTCATCATGGAATATCTCCCTATGTTCAATACATCTAGTTAAGACTTCAGTTGCAGTAATAGACACTAATTATTCTCCTATTCTAATTGATCATAAGAAAATTTTTTAACAGCTGATATCCATGTTCACTAAGTATGGATTCTGGATGAAACTGTACGCCAAATACAGGTAATTGTTTATGCCTTATCCCCATAATATCACCATCTGGAGCTGTGGCTGTAACTTCTAGGCATTCAGGAACGGTTGATGGATCTATAGTCAATGAGTTATATCTTATTACTGTATATGGTGATGGTATGCTATGAAAAACGCCAAGCTCATTATGTGATATTTGTATTGTTTTTCCATGCATAACATTATTGGCTCTAATGATATTACCACCAAATGCCTCACCTATGGCTTGATGTCCTAAACATATCCCTAATATTGGTATTTCCCCAGAAAATTCTAATATGGTAGAAATGCTGATTCCAGCTTGAGAAGGAGAGCAAGGTCCTGGAGAAATACATATTCTATCTGGCTTTAGGTCTTTTATGCCTTGAATATCAATCTTATCATTTCTGTACACACACACTTCTTCTCCGAGTTCTCCAAAATATTGAATTATGTTATATGTAAATGAGTCATAATTATCTATCATTAAAAGCATTTTCTTTGATTCCTAATGTTTATAACAA
Organism: Candidatus Kinetoplastibacterium blastocrithidii (ex Strigomonas culicis); assembly: GCF_000319245.1. Taxonomy (NCBI): domain Bacteria; kingdom Pseudomonadati; phylum Pseudomonadota; class Betaproteobacteria; genus Candidatus Kinetoplastidibacterium; species Candidatus Kinetoplastidibacterium blastocrithidiae. Next base: position 214,064 of record NC_019814.1, read on the forward strand.
TCTAATGTCTATTAATCTAATCCATTTTGCACTTGTTCTGCTGCTCTAAGTATAGCTCTGGCTTTAGCTTCAGTTTCAGCCCATTCTAACTCTGGATCAGAGTCTGCTACTATTCCGGCGGCAGATTGAACATAGAGTATTCCATTCTTAATAATTCCAGTACGTATTGCTATTGCCACGTCCATTTCTCCATTATAGCTCATATATCCAGCAGCTCCTCCGTATATTCCTCTTCTTACTGGTTCCAACTCATCTATTATTTCCATTGCTCGTACTTTTGGAGCGCCTGTTAGCGTACCAGCTGGGAATGCTGATTTTAGAACATCCATATTTCCCATATCTGATTTTAATACTCCTGTGACATTAGATACTAGATGCATAACATGTGAATATCTCTCTATGGTCATGGCATCAGTAACTTTTACTGAGCCAATTTCAGCTACGCGTCCAATATCATTTCTAGCTAGGTCAATAAGCATGACGTGCTCTGCAATTTCTTTTGTATCAGATTTAAGAGACTTTTCTAGCTCAATATCTTGCTCACGAGTACCACCTCTTTTTCTTGTTCCTGCCAGTGGTCTTATTGTAATCTGTGATTTTTTTGCTCCGTTGATTATAATTTTTTCTTGTCTAACTAATATTTCTGGCGATGATCCAACAACTTGGAAATCATCAAAGTTCCAGAAATACATGTAAGGAGAAGGGTTTATTGATCTTAATGATCTATATAATGATAGAGGATTATCCCTAAATGATTTTGTTATTGTTTGACCAATCACTACTTGCATAAGGTCACCGGCCTCAATATACTCTTTAGCTTTTCTTACAGCAGATATATAGTCTTTTTTAGAGAAATTGCGTTGCTCGCTAGTTTGCATACTATTGTGAGAATAAGGTGTCTCTATAGGTTTTTTTAGTCTATTCTTCAGCTCTGTTAGTCTTTTCTGTGTTTTTGAATAGCTCTCTGGTTTGTTAGGATCTGCATATACTATTAGATAAATACGTCCAGCTAAATTATCAACTACTGCCAATTCATCTATATGCAATAACATGATATCAGGTGTCCCTTCCCCCATTCCTAGAGGGAACGGTTTTACCGCAGGTCCTAGACATGGTTCAATATTGCGAACCACATCGTAAGCAAAATATCCAGCCAATCCACCACAAAATCGTAATACTCCAGGCAAAGGAGCGGCTCTAAATCTGGATTGATATTTTTCTATAAAATCAAGAGGATTGCCTTCATGTTTCTCTAAAACCTTACCATTTGTTATGACCTCAGTTGTATTTCCAATAGATCGCAACACTGTTTCTGTTGGCAATCCAATAAAAGAGTACCTCCCAAAACGATCTCCACCCATTACTGATTCGAGCAAACAACTCATTTTCCCAGAGCTATTATTCGAGTATGCAAGCTTAAGATATAACGATAAAGGCGTATCTAAATCTGCATAAGTTTCTGATATTAATGGTATCCTATTATATCCTTGAGATACTAGGTGATTGAATTCTATTTCCGTCATATTTTTTCCATGCTTACTAATAAAAAACCCAGAACTTTAATAAATTGTTCCGGGTTTGATTGAGGTTTTGCTTATTAAAGCAAATTATTTTATTGGGATCTAATAAGAATCATTTACCCGGGCGGAGTACGCCACCAGCGCCACAAAGCGTCATGTGTTTTTTTCAGGAAGTTATGACTCATAATTTTATAATTAGCTATGAAATTGATTTAAATGATCAAAAAATACTACAAAGTAACACTATTATAATGATGAACCCATTGAGAAACTTTTGTCAAGTTATCTATAATTACATCAGCTCCCATTGCTTGTATATTTGAGTTATTATTGTATCCATAGGAAACCAATAAAGTGGCTGCAGTGTTTGCTGACTTAGAGGATAGTACATCATTTAGTGAGTCTCCAACGAATATAGTTTGTTGTGGTTTAATATTCATTTTTTTGCATGCCAGCAATATTTGATCTGGGAAAGGCTTACATTTTTGGCATGTATCCCCACATATAATATATTCAAAAAATGGTAATAAATTAGTGTCTCGTAATATTTTCATAGCTAGTTCTGTTGGTTTGTTGGTTACCACAGATGTTCTGATTTTATTGGTTTTTAATGTTTTTAAGCCATCAAGCACGCCATTATAAACTGTAGTTTTATTTCCGTTTCTTATCTTATAATTTCTTAAAAACGAGTTTTTAGCTTTTGTAAAGTAATCTTTACTTAAGTTTATTTCGCTAGAGTTGAATGATAGAGATTTATTAATAAGACTGTCTACTCCTTTTCCGATAAGATTTTTTACTGCATTTTCAGGTATATTATCTAGAGATATTTCTTTTAGCATGATATTGATAGCATCTGATATATCAGAGATGGAATCAATCATAGTGCCATCTAAATCTATTAGTACCGAATTAATTTCATTCATATATTTTTAGTTAGAATTATCAATTAGATATAGCATTAGATTTCATTAAGCTAATGGCATTAGTATAATTTTCTGAGTTAAAGATAGCAGATCCCGCAACAAATACATTAGCTCCAGCTGCATAAACATCCTTTATATTATTTGCGTTAATTCCTCCATCAACTTGCAAAAATATAGATCCTTCATTAATTTTTTGCCAATGTTCTATAATTTTAGATGCTTCTTTTATTTTTGCTACAGCTGATGGTATGAATTTTTGACCACCCAACCCTGGGTTTACCGACATTATTAATACTAGGTCAATTTTATCTATAATGTAATCTAGATAATTTAGCGAGGTTGAAGGATTAAATGCTAGCCCAGATTTGCATCCATGATCCCTTATTATGGATAATGTTCTATCCAAGTGTTTTGTCGTTTCTGGATGAACGGTAATTATATCAGCCCCACTCTTAGCAAATTTTGGGATAATATTATCTGGAGATTCTACCATTAAGTGTATATCTAAAGGGGCTGTGGTTACAGATCGTATAGATTGGCATGCCATGGGCCCAAGGGTCAGATTTGGCACGTATTGGTTATCCATAACATCTATATGTATCCAATCAGCACCGGATTTTACAACTTTCTCCACTTCTGATCCTAAATAGGCAAAATTAGCTGATAGAATGCTTGGTGCAATTAGAATCGGTGATTTTTTTATATTCATGAAAATTTATCTGAAATGTTAATCTTATAAATATTTGTCGTATTATTGCCTTTGTTTATATCTTGCGCCATACATTTTTACATAGTCTGTTGTTTTAAGCTTTTGATATTAGACTGCTTTAGAGTTTTGAGTGAGAATAATTTTTATTATTAATACATTTTTCTATACTCTCTTAGATTCATATGGCTATACGCAGTATACTTATAATATTGTATTGAAAAATTTCAGAAAATCAGATTGGAATAGTATTCCCAATTGGGGAAAAGAAGATTTTGTACAATTTTGGTCAATATTTTTAAGTAATTGTCAATATATATCTGGTCATGAAAAAAAAAATTCTATTAATGACTATGTGAAGGTAAAGGATTGGAAAAAATATGTTCTATTGCAAGTTCATGGTATGGAGTCATCAACTAGCTGTCAAATGGGCTGTTAACTGTATACTATAAGTCGTTGTTAAGATGTTTTAGATATAAGCATGGTATTTATCAATGGTCAATTATAGGTGTTCCAGAGAACCTTCTTAGAATGGATTTGTCATCAGTTTATCCTGAGTTAAAGTGCAGAGTAATTAGTGGTAGAATTATAAAGGGTATAGTTATTCCATATTATTCAAGAGCAGAAATTGTATTAAAATATGAGTATTTACTAGTTATAGTTTAGACAGATGATTTGATAGATAACTATTTTCTAGGTATTTAAGGTTATGGGAGTGTTTTTTACGGATGAAGATAATATTGGAGAGATAATTAAGCTATCGTTTTCTGATCATAATGGTCATACGTACATATCAATTAGCGATTGGTTAGTGAAATAAGAATCGATAGATAGATATAAGATATCTGTACCTTTTATTAAGTATTGAACAAAACATCATCCGGATAGGATATTTGATTTATTAAATACAAATCCATCTTATATATTTTTTCTGAGAGTGATAAATTAAAATCAGAGCTTGGTCCTACTGGAGCTTGTAGTATAGAGTTGACGGCGATGCGTTCTATTGTTATTAATAGTAATTTTATAACATTATGTACTACAATGTTTATATCATTTAATCTTCCTGATTCTTCTTTATTTTAGCATTTTGTATTCGTGCAAGATACTGGAAGGGGCCCTGGCAGTTTAGATTTATTTATTGATGGCTGTTTTGATTCATGATTGATTGCAGGGAAATTTAAGCAGCCTTGTAATGTATGGATATTACTTCCAAAAGCATAAAATATATATTATTAAATATTATGAATAGAACTGATATAGTTGTTTGCGGAGCAGGTATAGTTGGTCTTTCGACTGCTTTGGCATTATCCCAAAAAAAACAAAATGTTACTATAATTGCACATCGTTATGTAGATAAACCTACATATAACGATGAATATGGATCAAGAATATATGCTATATCGGCATCTAGTCAAAAATTCTTAGAAAGAATAGGCTGTTGGTCTAATATTCCAATTGGCCGTTTAACCGCTGTTATTGGTATGGAAATATATGGGGATGCTTATAGTTCTATGCTTGATTTAAGTTCTTGGCAGTCATCAGTATCACAATTATCTTGGATCGTAGAAGCATCAGAAATTGAGAGATCGTTAGTCAAGGAGCTTATCGATTTGGGAGTATCATGGATCGATGATCGTTGCTCTGGCTATAGTGATGGTATTATGATTACCGAGGGAGGAAAGAGAATATCTGCAGATCTTTTTATTGGAGCAGATGGCTCTAGATCTACATTGCGTGATTTGGCAGGAGTTGCTCGCTCAGTTAAGGATTATAACGAAATCAGTTTAATTGCGAATATCTGTGCTCATGGCTCTCATAGAAGTAAAGCTTTCCAATGGTTTGGGGAGCATGGCATTTTAGCATTATTACCATTGCCTAATCTGTCTTTTGGTAATCAGTTATCCATGGTGTGGTCTACGAACCAAGATATCATTAATTGTTTAAATGACATTAATATTGATCAACAAAAATCATACATAGAGAAGAAATTAAATGAGATTACTTGCCAGAGATTAGGATGTTTGAAGATAGTAAGCAATGAAATATCAAGGTTCAATTTAACATTAGAGAGATCTAGTTTTATTGCCCATGGCATGGCTTTTGTTGGGGATGCGGCTCATAGATTACATCCTCTGGCAGGCCAGGGATTGAATTTAGGATTAGGGGATGCAGAGTCTTTATGTGATATTCTTTTGTCTAAAGCTCCGAACCAGAATTTTGGTGACATTGAGCTCTTAAACAAATATAGCAGAATCAGAAGTAGGCAAGTTTCACGCATGTATTTTGTAACGGATGCTCTACACAAAATTTTTAGCAGTAGATTTCCTCTGATTAAATTAGCTCGTAATTATGGGTTATCTTTTTTAAATAAGGCTTTTTTCCTTAAACCAATAATCGTAAAATTTGCTTCTAAAAATTAATCTCTGGTAATTATCTATTGTACTCTTCTTCTATCGAAATACTTTTGCAGTTATTAAATACATTAAACTTGCTTATTGTTAGTTTTATTGAGATTATTTCTGATAAGCTTTCCAGGAGATTGGTGGCTATCTTGTAAGACAAAGCCTCTATCAATCCAAAATGCTTGCTAGTTGCCACCTTTGTTATAATTTCAACTATACTTCTATAATCCACTACTTGTTCAATGTCATCCATAATGGTATATGAAGATGTTAGTTCTATTTTTGCCTCAATTTTTATTGGCTGTTTATTTTTTATTTCTTTCTCTAAAATGCCTATACTGGAATCTATAATTAAATCGGATATTAATATTTTTCTTGAAAATATCATTAGTTTAAGCCTTATTGAAATTGATAGTTGCCACAATGTTATAACATTTTAATATATTTATGCATTAATTAATTTCTGAATTGACTGTATGTAACTTATATTTTATATTCATTTAATATATCCGCTTCATTGTTACTATTATTTACCATAGTTCCATCTATTACTATAAATAAATCACCAGATGATAGAACAGCTTTGTAAGCGGTTCCATTTTCTAATATAGTTTCTAATAGGGACGCCATTGTTCTTGCTTTTAATTTTTGCATCTAAAATAGGTTTTTTATTTTTATGAATTCTAACTTAACTCCATATTGTATTAGCCATTCTTGTATAGGGATTTCTTTTAGGCCATAAACATAGTTTTTTATGAATGTCTCAGCATCTAAATTTGTTGATTTCCTTATTATATTTTCTATGTGGTTCTCAGTCGCGCCTTTTTTTTTATTCCCTTGTAGAAATTGCGACCATATTTATCCCGCATAAATCTCATAACATCATCCAAAGAGTATTTTCCGTTGCTATCTTTTATTATTGTTGAATCTAGTACTAGCGCAATAATAGATCCTTTAAGGTAATAACTTATTGTTGAGTTTGGGGAGTTTTCATCTTGTTTATAATAACTAGTCCTTGCATCAAAAGAACTTTGTGCCAGAGTTTGCTTTTTTAGGCCAGGGAGACTCATCAATTTATTTATTTTCTTGCATATAATATCTATGTATACGCTATAACTAATTAATTTTGATCTTAAAAGAAAAGCATTCTCATAATATGGTGTAAAATCTTCAAATACCCATAATAATGATGTTTGGTTAGCTTCTTGTAAATTGTATTCGATAAATGCCTCTGGTTTAATTATCTTTACATTCCATGAATGAAAGTATTCATGGCTGAATAATCCCAGTAGTTCTCTATATTTTTCAGAAGGCTCTATTCCAATTATAGGCAAGTATTTTTTCTCTATGCATAAAGCATAAGATGATCTGTGCTCTAGGCCTCCACTATATTTATGACTTATGTTTATAAAAAAATGAATTTATCGCTGCTATCAGAGAAAGGAGATACTTCATTTATAGGATCAAAAAAATTTATTTGTGATTCACATATTTTTGTATATCCTCAGTAATTTTATTAGTATCTATTTTGTACGAGTCTCCTGAAAATACTATTTCATGTATAATTCCGCCAGAGAAGAAACTGCTTATTTTTGATCTTCCAATTTCAACAGGATGATCTATAAGCTAATCATAACATTTGGAGGAATAGGTCCAGAATTCTGTGTCTTTATTGGTAGATTCTATTTCTAATTTTGTTAAGCTGGTAATATATGTTCCAGTTACTGATTTTTCTTATTTGTAGAATACACTTAGCATCTTGTTTTCCATCTACTTGTAAAAATAATCTAGTATCCAAGAATGATTGTTAATTTTTTTTGTTGTTAGAGCAACATCTTCCGAATAAGCTAGTATGGCTTCCATGTTTCTGGAGAAATCTCTTATAACATAGTTTCCTGGCGTCCATGCACGCATTGATAGTATTTTCCCATTCTGGTTTGGTTCATTTATTTTTATTTGAACTTTATATCCATGTCCTGGAATATCAAACATATCTAATTGATAGTTTATTGACTTTTCCATGGTTATTTAGTTAGTGGCTATAATTTATTTTTTAATTTTAATTTTGGATTTAAATTTTTTGTGAGCTTAACAGAATTCAAAAATAGTCTACTAGGCTCTATGATAATTTAAAATGTTATAATTTCCCAGTATATGTTGCTTGTGAGAATCTTATAATGTATTTTGTGGTGAGGCTTATAATCTTTCAGTGGATGATAGCAGTGGTTTTTTCATCTATTGGTTTGGCAATAGACTGGAGAATAGGTGCTTCATTTTTTTTAGGTTGTTCTGCATATTTAATTCCTATTTCTATCTTTGTTGTATATATGTGTTTGATACCTAATGTTATTAACTACAGGGAACAAGCCTGTCTTTTCTTTGTTGGTAATTTTATTAAATTAATCTTTGCTGTTTTTCTTATATGGTTTTTTGTTTTTTTATATTCAGAAAATATATCCTGGTTTTTCTATTTATCTGGTTTGTTTTTTTCTCTTAAAGGTTACTTGTTACTATTAATCTTTAAAAGATTTATGTAGAATATAATTTTCTAAAACTACTCGTTAAATATTATTTAACAATTGGAGCAACAGGATTTAGTTATGGTTTCTTCCCATGAAGTGTCACCTCAGTCCTTCTATATACAGCACCATTTAGTGCACATGAATAATATTGGGAAACAACAAGAGTCTATAGTTCAATTTAATGTAATAAACTATGATTCACTATTTTGGTCAGTATCTACAGGGATTTTAGTTGTTTTTTTATTATGGCTTGTGGCAAGACGATCAACAAGTGGGGTCCCAGGTCGTTTTCAGGCATTTGTTGAGATGATTGTAGATATGGTTGATGAGCAGTCGAGATCTATTATAAGTAGTGCAGATAGCAGAAAGTTTGTTTCTCCGTTGGCTCTTACTATTTTTGTTTGGATTGTTTTGATGAATGCTCTGGATTTTCTTCCAGTTGATCTTTTTTCAGCCATATTTAAGATTTTAGGTGTTGGGAATCATCATGATAGTTTATTTTATTATCATAGAGCGCTTCCTACTGCTGATTTGAATATTCCTATTGGCATGTCCTTGGGTGTTTTATTATTAACTTTGTATTACGGCATAAAGGTAAAACATACTAGAGGATTTTTCAATGATCTATTCTTTGCTCCGTTTCATGCTAGTGGTTTAACCTCTTTGATTATTGCTCCTGCTAATTTGCTATTGAACTTAGTGGAGTATTTTGCTAAAACTGTTTCCTTAGGAATGAGGTTGTTTGGGAATATGTTTGCTGGCGAACTAGTCTTTATGCTTATAGCTTTATTAGGGGGTTCTTGGAGTGGTTTTAATGGTCTGAGTTACGCTTTAGGGTTTACTCATTTATTAGCTGGTTCACTCTGGGCTATTTTCCACATTCTAATAGTGATTTTGCAGGCGTTTATTTTTATGATGTTAACGCTTGTTTATATTGGACAGGCACATGATGGTCATTAGGTTTTATAGTGCCCGTATGATTTTTTATTATCTTTTTTACTTTTTATTTATCTTGTAATTTAGGAGTTTATTATGACTAATGCTGCCCTTGTTGCTATTTCTTGTGCTTTCATTGTAGGTTTAGGTGCTATTGGGGCTTGTATAGGTATTGCGATTATGGGAGGAAAATATCTAGAAGCATCTGCTCGTCAACCTGAATTAATGAATGCTTTGCAAACAAAAATGTTTTTGTTAGCTGGCTTGATAGATGCTGCATTTTTAATAGGTGTTGGTATAGCAATGCTGTTTGCTTTTGCCAATCCTTTTGTTGCTTAGTAGGTTTAGAAAATATTTATAAAACTTTTATTAGTTTTATTTGTTTTTTAGAAAGTACAGTTATTGGAGATATTAAACCGTGAATTTAAATGCGACGATTTTTTTTCAGATGGTTGTGTTTTTTATTTTGGGATTGGCCACTATGGTATTTGTTTGGCCTAATCTCATAAAAGTAATTGATGAGCGTCGCAAAAAAATATCCGACGGTTTATCAGCGGCAGAGAAGAGTATTGCTGAGCTTTCTATTGTTAATGATCGTGTTAAGCTGATAGCAGATAATGCAAAAAAAGAGGCGCATGAACGTATATCTAATGCCGAGAGGCAGGTATCTGATATTATTGACAAAGCTAAATCTGATGCTGAGTCAGAAAGATCAAAAATCATAGCTCAAGCTCAACAAGATACAGAGATTATTATTCGCAATGCCAGAGATTTATTAAGAGAAGATGTTGCTATTCTAGCAATAAAAGGGGCGGAACAAATACTTCGACGTGAAGTTGATCTAAATGAGCATAGAGATATATTAGATCGTCTTAAGTCTGAGTTATAGATTTTTGGATAGATTTTATGATAATGTTTTTGACAGTAGCTAGAAAGTATGCTGAAGCACTATTTTCTGTGATTCAAGATAAAAGCACATCATCTTTGGATTTTTGGTCCTTAGTTCTGAATGATGCTGCTAGGGTTGTGTCTAACAGTGATGTGGAGCAGTTTATTTCTAATCCAATTATTGGCAAGCTAGAAAAACTAGAAGCATTAAAAAATTTGTTAAGTCCTGAAGCTCCTAAGATGTTTTTCAATCTTATAGAATTACTTATAGAGCGTAATAATTTATTGATATTGCCTTATGTTTCTGAACAATTTTTGAGATTAAAGAATAATTATGAAGGTGTTGGCGTAGCTAAGATTTTTACCGCTTTTTCTTTATCTGCAGACCAGATTAAAAGTTTAATTGCTAAATTAGAGAGTCTAACAGGGTTGATTTTAAGGCCTAAAATTCTTGTTGATGAATCACTCATTGGCGGGGTCAAAATTTTTATCGAAGACAAAGTGTTTGACATCTCAGTTAAAAATAGTTTGACTAGAATGCAAGAAGTCTTGTCGGCCTTGTAAACAATAAATTTTCAGGAGTTAATATGCAACTAAATCCCTCAGAGATTAGTGAGTTTATAAAAAGACGTATCGAGGGTATGGATTCAGAAGTAGATGTTCGTACAAGTGGTGTTGTTGTTTCTGTTACTGATGGTATTACTCGCATATACGGATTGTCGGATGTTATGCAAGGAGAGATGTTAGAGTTTTCTAATAATTCTATAGGTCTTGCTCTTAATCTCGAGCGTGATTCTGTAGGAGCTGTTGTTTTAGGAGACTATACTGGTATTTCTGAAGGAGACATTGTTAGAACAACAGGCCGCATATTAGAAGTCCCGGTTGGATATGGATTACGTGGACGTGTAGTTAATGCACTTGGTGAGCCTATAGATGGTAGAGGATCTATAAAACATGATGCTACTGACATTATAGAGAAAGTTGCTCCTGGTGTTATTGATCGACGTACAGTTTCTCAGCCTTTACAAACAGGCATTAAGTCTATAGATTCTATGGTTCCTATAGGCAGGGGGCAGCGTGAACTTATTATTGGAGATAGGCAGACGGGAAAGACTAGTGTGGCTATTGATACAATTATTAATCAGAAAAATAGTGGCGTTACCTGTATTTATGTGGCTATTGGCCAAAAGGCAGCTTCAATTAACAATGTTGTTAGGAAATTAGAAGAATATGGCGCTTTGGAATATACTATAATAGTGGCCGCTACTGCTTCCGACTCTGCAGCTATGCAATATATAGCTCCATATTCAGGATGTACAATGGGTGAGTACTTTAGAGATAGAGGCGAAGATGCACTTATCGTATATGATGATCTAACAAAGCAAGCATGGGCTTATAGGCAGATATCATTATTATTGAAACGTCCTCCTGGTAGAGAAGCATATCCAGGAGACGTGTTTTATTTGCATTCTCGTTTGCTTGAGAGATCTGCTAGGGTTAGTGAGAATTATGTAGAGAAATTTACCAAAGGTGTTGTTAAAAATAAAACTGGCTCTCTAACATCTTTGCCAATAATTGAAACTCAGGCTGGTGATGTTTCAGCGTTTGTGCCAACAAATGTTATTTCAATCACTGATGGACAGATATTTTTGGAAACTGATTTGTTCAATGCTGGAATTAGACCAGCTATTAATGCTGGCATATCTGTTTCTAGGGTTGGTGGATCAGCTCAAACTAAGATTATTAAAAAATTATCTGGTGGGATTAGAACTGACTTGGCTCAGTATAGAGAATTAGCTGCTTTTTCTCAATTTTCTTCTGATTTGGATGAGGCAACACGTCGTCAGTTAGATAGAGGTAAAAGAGTAGTTGAATTGCTTAAACAAGCGCAATATCAACCATTAAAGGTGTGGGAGCAGGCTCTATTATTATTCTCTTTGAATAGAGGTTTTATGGACGATGTAAATGTTTCAGACATCGCTTTATTTGAAAGGTTCATAAAGGATTTCTTTATAAAAAATTACTCTTCAATTATTGATAGGATTGAAAATAGTAAGGATTTATGCCAGAAAGATGAGAAAGATTTATCTTTGGCTATTCAGAATTTTAAAGAACTTAATACTTTTTAAGTGGGCTTATTAGCATTTTTGGTTAGGAAATATCAATGCCTGGGATTAAAGAAATTCGTAGTAAGATTAAGAGTGTGCAGAGCACTAGTAAAATTACTAGAGCCATGGAGATGGTTGCCGCCTCTAAGATGAGGAAGGCTCAAGATAGGATGAAGATATTCCGTCCTTATGCTAGTAATATGCGTAGGATAGCCATTCATCTTATGCAGGGAAATCCAGAATATTCTCATCCTTATTTAATTGAAAGAAAAATTTCTGCGGTTGGGATAATTTTAGTTTCTACAGATAAGGGTTTATGCGGAGGAATGAATACTAATATAAGTAGATTGGTATTATCTAAACTTAAAGAATTTAATAAAGATAATATAGAGGTATATACGTCTGCATTTGGTCAAAAAAGCCTCAATCTTCTTACCCGCATAGGTAGTAATTTATTATCGCAAGAGACCCAATTAGGTGATGTTCCTGACATCAGTAGATTATTGCCAGTTATGGATGTTCAGTTAAAGGCGTATATGGAAGGTAAGATAGATTCTTTATATGTCGCTTCAACTCGATTTGTGAATACAATGAGGCAGGAACCAATATTTTCGAGATTTTTGCCATTATCAGTGAATCTAGATGATCCGTATCATAAAATTGATAAAGACTATACTTCTGATAATGCAAATGTTTACAATTGGGACTATATTTATGAGCCAGATGCTAAATCTGTAATAGATAATCTTTTGGATCGTTATGTGGATTGTTTGTTGTATCAGGCTATAGTTGAAAATATGGCTTCAGAACAGTCTGCAAGAATGGTTGCGATGAAAGCAGCCTCCGATAATGCAAAAAGAGTTATTGATGATTTGCAGATGATATACAACAAGAATCGCCAGACAGCGATTACTAAAGAAATCTCTGAAATCGTTAGCGGCGCATCAGCTGTTTAAAGTATGTTTAAGTATAAATATTCTTATAGTAAGGAATTATAATGAACAATGGAATCATCGTTCAGTGTGTTGGAGCCGTAGTAGATATTCAGTTTCCAAAAAATAATATACCAGGTATACATGAAGCACTTAATGTCATAGATGATAATTCTTTTATGGAAAAGAATCTGACATTGGAAGTTCAACAACAATTAGGTGATGGCATTGTACGTACGATTGCCTTAGGTTCTAGTGATGGTCTAAGTCGAGGAATGAGAATCATTCGCACGAATGGTCCTATTTCTGTACCGGTTGGAGATGGAACTTTAGGTCGAATAATGAATGTATTAGGTAAGCCCATTGATGAGGCTGGTCCAATTATTCATGAGAAAACTAGGTCTATTCATCAAGATGCTCCACGATTTGAAGATTTATCTCCATCAGTAGAGCTTTTAGAAACAGGGATTAAGGTAATAGATCTTGTATGTCCTTTTGCAAAGGGAGGAAAGGTTGGATTGTTTGGAGGAGCTGGTGTCGGTAAAACTGTTAATATGATGGAGCTTATTAACAATATTGCTAAGCAACATAGCGGTCTATCAGTATTTGCAGGTGTAGGTGAACGCACTAGAGAAGGTAACGATTTCTATCATGAGATGGCTGAGTCAAAGGTTTTAGATAAAGTTGCAATGGTATTTGGCCAAATGAATGAGCCACCTGGTAATAGATTGAGAGTTGCTCTCACAGGGTTAACTATAGCAGAGAAATTTCGTGATGATGGTCGGGATGTACTGTTTTTTATAGATAATATATATCGTTATACGTTAGCTGGTACAGAGGTTTCTGCATTATTGGGAAGAATGCCTTCAGCTGTGGGTTATCAGCCCACACTTGCTGAGGAAATGGGCAAATTACAGGAACGTATAACTTCCACAAAAAAAGGCTCTATTACCTCAATACAGGCTGTTTACGTTCCAGCTGATGACCTTACTGATCCATCACCAGCTACAACTTTTCAGCATTTAGACTCTACAGTCGTTTTATCTAGGGATATTGCGGCTTTAGGTATTTATCCTGCTGTAGATCCACTGGATTCAACTAGCCGTCAACTTAATCCTCAGATTGTAGGGGATGAGCATTATAAAGTTGCCAGACAGGTCCAACAAACATTACAAAGGTATAAGGATTTACGCGACATAATAGCAATTTTGGGTATGGATGAATTATCTCAGGATGATAAAGTTGTAGTTTCAAGAGCGAGAAAAATTCAAAGATTTTTATCTCAGCCATTTCATGTTGCTGAAGTTTTTACAGGATCGCCAGGCAAGTATGTTCCTTTAGTAGAAACTATACGTGGTTTTAAGATGATAGTTGAAGGTGAATGCGATAGCTTACCAGAGCAGGCTTTTTATATGGTTGGGTCTATAGACGAAGCATTTGAAAAATCTGATAAATTATTAAATGAGTAATTTGTCATGAATAATTTTATCACTGTTAATATTGTTAGCATATCAGAGTTGTTATTCTCGGGTAATGCTAAGTTTGTTCTTCTGCCAGCCGAATTTGGAGATATAGGCATATTGCCTGGACATGTGCCCCTAATTTCTCTTATTCGTACTGGCATGCTAAAAATAATTTGTCCAGATGATTCAGAGCATAGCATTTTTGTAGCTGGTGGTATATTAGAGGTTCAGCCAAAAGAAGTAACTGTATTAGCAGATACAGCTGTTATAGCTACGGAATTAGATGAAGTGAAAATTATAGAAGCTCGTAAGAAGGCAGAAGAAGTTTTGAGAAATAATAAAGACAGGACTGATATAGCGAGTGTTGAAATGGAATTAAATATGCTTGCAGTGCAGGCAAAAACAGTTCGTAAGTTTGGTAAAGCTAGAGTATACTGATTACAGCTCTAGCTATATATTGATTTATAAAAGGTGGTGTTTCCATATGTTGAAAAATGATATCCTGTTGCGCTCTTTGTTCCGTGAACATGTTGAATATACTCCAATTTGGCTAATGAGGCAGGCTGGCAGGTATCTACCTGAGTATAGAAAAGTACGAGAACTTGCTGGATCTTTTATGAGTTTGTTAACGAATCCAGATTATGCTTGTGAGGTTACTCTTCAGCCATTGAGAAGGTATAATCTTGATGCTGTTATATTGTTTTCAGATATTCTTACTATTCCAAATGCTATGGGTCTCGGTTTGAGTTTTACTGATGGGTTAGGACCTAGTTTTACCTGTAAAATAAGGACGGAGGATGATATAAAAAGATTTTTGTCTGTTCCAGATATGAATTCTTTAGGTTATGTTTTTGACACTATAAAGTTGGTGAATAATGAGTTAAAACAAAAAGTTCCACTTATAGGTTTTTCTGGAAGTCCGTGGACGCTAGCTTGTTATATGGTTGAAGGACAATCATCTAAAGACTTTGCTAATATAAAAAAGATGTTATATTCAAGGCCTGATTTGTTGCATAAAATATTAGAGATAAACACTGAATCTATTATTCAATATTTAAATTTTCAGATTGATGCTGGTGTAGATGCTTTAATGCTGTTTGATACTTGGGGTGGTATTCTTACTGGCACAGCTTTTAAAGATTTTTCCTTGGCTTATAATAAAAAAATATTTGATAGTTTAAATAGAATAGTTGGAGATAGAAGAATCCCTGTTGTTAGTTTTACTAAAGGAGGTTCTCTGTGGCTGAAAGATATAGTTAAAAGTGGTTGTGATGCAATAGGTTTAGATTGGACCATTGATATGGCAGAGGCTAGACGCATTACATCTGACTCAGTTGCTCTGCAGGGAAATCTAGATCCATTGGCGTTATTAGGTAATCATAGTTTATTGCGATCAGAAGCTAGAAACATCATAGAATCTTTTGGTTTTGTTGGTAATAGTGGTCATGTTTTTAATATTGGACATGGATTAACTCCTAGTACAGATCCAGATGCTGTGGCAGAGCTGATTGAAGAGGTTCATTCTTACAGTAGATTATTTCACGTATAATTATAATGTTGTTATATTTATTCACAAGATATTAACTATGTTTATTTTTTTGTATTGTTAGCTTTTTAATTTTAAATGGCGCTAACTATTTGAATTTTAATGAATAAATTGGTTAATATTTTCTTATTAATTTTCCTATATAATTTTTTATGATTATTTCCACTGGATATTTATAGATTTTCCACAGAGTTATCCACAGATATATGTTTCTTTGTCTGTGGATTTTCTTTCTTTGATTCAGCAGTTGTTTTTTCAATGATTTTATAACGAATAATATTTTTATATTAAATGCCTAGTCAGAGTGAGTTATTAATTTCTTATAATTGGTTATGTGTGGCATTGAATTTGCCTTTGTTTTCTACTTTTGATTACAAAAGTACTGGTAGCATCGCCATTGGTTCTAGAGTAATAGTGCCTTTTGGCAAGAGGACGTTAATAGGTATAGTAATTAATGTTCTAGAAAAGCCATCTATAGATGCATCTCAGGTTAGAGAGATTTTAAATGTATTAGATGATTTGCCACCGTTTTTGCCAGATTGGTTAAGGTTGCTTGAGTTTACTGCCGATTATTATCAAAGACCTTTGGGAGAAGTTATGTTCTCTGTAATACCATCACCATTACGAGATATATCTTCATATAAAGGAGAATGTAGTTTAGGTGGCCCTACTATAAAGTTAAAAAAGAAAAATAATTGTGTTCCATCTGTTTCAATTTTATCACGAATGGATACATTTGATGCAATATTGAATGAAGAACAAAAAAAGGCTATAGATATAATCAATTCATTAAAAGAATTTAAGGCTGTACTATTATATGGGATAACAGGTAGTGGCAAGACAGAAGTTTATCTTAGAGCAGCTCGTAATGTATTGCAGAATTCTAGCAAGCAAATACTGTTTTTAATTCCCGAGATAAATTTAACTCCACAATTAGAGAAGGTTGTAAGAAATAATCTTGTTGGTATTGTAAGTGATGAAGATATATTAGTAATGCATAGTAAACTAACTATGAGCTCTAAATTAGATGTTTGGTCTAGAGCTCAGAATTCTAAATTTAGAGTTCTTTTAGGCACAAGAATGTCTGTATTTGTGCCATTTTCTAATATAGGGTTAATAGTTGTAGATGAGGAACATGATACTTCTTATAAGCAACAAAATGGATTGAGATATTCTGCTAGAGATCTAGGTGTTTGGAGAGCTCGTTATTTAAATATTCCAATAATTTTAGGATCAGCGACCCCTGCATTGGAAACATGGAATAATGCAGAAACAGGTCATTATTTGCGTATTTATTTAAAGAGGAAGGCAATGGAGTTTAATGTTCCTGATATAAAATTAATAAATACCAAGAAATTTCGCCCAAAGAATGGTTTAACAGCTCCACTAATAGAGGCTATAGAAGATCGTTTAAAAAAGAAAGAGCAATCCTTGATATTTATTAATAGAAGGGGTTATTCACCGGTATTCTGTTGTTTTTCTTGTGACTGGGTTAGCAAGTGTCCTAGATGCACAGCTTTTACTGTTTTGCATAGTGTTTCTGATAATCAGACAGGAAAGTTGCATTGTCATCATTGTGGCTACTATATGGTAGCTCCATTATCTTGTCCTGAATGTGGAGATCAGGACTTGAGGCCTGTAGGTAGTGGCACTCAGAGAATAGAGGAAGCTTTAATAGAATTGTTTCCTAATGCTAACATTATTAGAATAGATGCTGATAGTACAAAGCGCAAGGGCAGCATAGCTTCTTTGTTGAATGATGTAAATAATGGAGTTGTTGATATATTGATAGGCACTCAGATGCTTGCAAAAGGACATGATTTTTTGAGAGTTAGTTTAGTAGGGGTTATTAATTCTGATGCTATGATTTTCTGTCAAGATTTTCGTGCCCCAGAGCATTTATTTTCTCAATTAATACAGGTTTCTGGAAGGGCTGGACGACATCTAAATGGAGGTGAGGTTCTTATACAAACGTCTTTTCCTGAGCATATGATCTATAAATTTGTTATAGACCAAGATTATGAAAGTTTTGCTAAGTATTTATTAAATCTGAGATCAATAGCCAATCTCCCACCGTATTCATATCAAGCTTTATTGAGTGTTGAGTCTAAAAACTTAAACGCAGCAATGGATTTCTTGTATAAATCTAGAGAAATAATAAAAAAGAAGGTTTCTATTGATTTTGACTATTTATCTTTCATAACTTGTTATGACCCAGTTCCTTCTAGAATAGTGCGTATAGCAGATGTTGAGCGTGCTCAGATTCTAGTAGAGAGTAAACATAGATCATTATTAATAACTTTCCTGAAAGTATGGCTAAGACATATTAGAGCTCTAGTAAGCAAAAAAAATAAAGTTAAGTGGCATATAGATGTTGATCCATTGGAAATATGATTATTATGACTAACTAATTATATGTTATGTTATTACGTATTTTGCGTGCAGAATCTGCTATTTCACTTGCAGTTAGTCCTATAGGGCCTATGTTTTCCATGGATAGTTTATCTGATGCTTTCCCATGTAACCAAACAGCTCCTAATAGGGCCTGTTCTAAACATATTTTTTGTGATATTAGACTACCTATCATTCCTGCTAAAACATCACCAGTTCCAGAGGATGCTAGCCCAGGGTTTCCAGTTTTATTGCTAAATATGACATAATCGTTAGGAGAGCATATTAGAGTATTCTTGCCTTTTAATACTATCCAGGCTTTAAAATTTTTAGATAATAGTTTAACTGCTTCTAGTCTGTTTTCTTGTATGTCTTGTGTTGAACAATTTAATAGCCTAGCAGCTTCTGCTGGATGCGGCGTCAATATTAATGTGTTGTTTTTGTAGTTTGAGCTCAAAAAATTTTTTGAGGATAGAATATTCAATGCATCAGCATCTATCACTATTATTGAGCCTTTTTTTAATATAAACATTTCATTAATTAATTTTTGTGAAAAAACTGATTGTCCTAACCCACAACCTACGACCCATGTATTAACTCTAATTTGAGATTTTAGCCAATATATAGCTGTGTTTATCATTAACTCTGGCTGTATAAAATCAACTGATATTGGGGAGTTTTTGCTAGCAAAACCAATTAGCACCTTACCTGCGCCAATTTTTAGAGCTGCTCTTCCTGCAAGCAGTACAGAGCCTATCATTCCATTGCTTCCACCGATAATTCCAACTGTTCCATGATCACCCTTATTGCTATCTAAGTTTCTTTTTTTGAATAATTCTGGTAAATTCTCGATATTAATATCGATTGGTTTTTGATTCATTATCTTTCGTGTTGTATTAGATTATATTTGTATATGAAATGTAGTATAGTGCTATTTTTCTGTATTTATTGCATCCGTAGTTCAATGGATAGAATGTGAGTTTCCGAAGCTCTTGATACAGGTTCAATTCCTGTCGGATGCGCCATCCATATTTATGGTTCTATAATGTTAGAGTTATTATTAAATTGTTTATCAACATTATCTTGTAGATAATTTACATATTCATTAAAACTCATCTCGTTTTTTTCTTCTAATGCATAACATTCATCATGAGATTTAATAGCATTTTTCTTATAGTAGTTATGGTTTGAGTCTGTCTCTTTTTTTAAGATAAAGGAATGCTGTTTACTTATTTCTAATGAATATTCTGCCAGAGATATTTTTCTATCTTTTAGATTTCTAATAATTTTTGCAGATGGAGTAAGATCTTGATTATTTACTTTTTTTAATTGATTTAATACCGAGTCGTAATGTAAATTTTCATGTGTGCCTCTATCTAGTATAGAGGCAATATCACCTATCTTAGCTATTAGTTCAGTAGCCCATTGTTTTAAAGTGATATTCAAACCAGTTTTTTTAATTGATAAGTTAGGCTCTCTACCTTTGTATGCTACATTGAAAAAATTCTCATAATGTTCCTCATATTCATTTTTTAGAAATAAAGGACTATCTTCGGTTGCACAAAATAATAGAAAAGAATCCAAAAATCTACAAGTTTCAGCATTAATCCCTATAGCAGAATCTAAGTCAATATCTAAACAACGCACCTCAATGTAATTAACCCCGTTATGTTTTAAGTTATTGATTAACCTATCATTATTATTGATAGAACATTTAGGTCTTATCATAGAATAGTATTCATTCTCTATTTGGAGGACATTAGTATTTAATTGAATCCACTCACCTTTTTCATGGGTTCCAATATCTTGATATTCTGGCCATGGTTTATTAATAGCTTCATATAAATTTGAAAGAAATTCTTCTAAACAGTTATAAGATACATTTAATGTTGATTGAACTTTGCTATAGTAGCCAATTTTACTTACTCTGAGACTTGTTGCATAAGGCATATAGACAGTCTTGTCATCCATATTAATAAGACCATTTATATCCTTTCTCATCAGATCTTTAGGCATAGCTGGTGTTGAGCCAAACAAGTATACTATCAACCAAGAGTATCTTATAAAATTACGCATTAGTTTGAAATAATATAAGTTTTTCTGGTTTTTATCTTTGTGCTGTAATTGCTCTAAAATCTCATTATTTAATGAAAAATTATAATGAAGCCCTGCTATGCACTGCATCTTTTTCCCATAACGTTTTGCTAAACCCTTTCTGTATATATATTTATACATACCTATATTAGATTTTCCAAACCATGCTATCGGTATATCATCATCTTCTTTTGAAGATAGTTCTGGTATGGAGTTGTGCCATAGCAATTCATTATTTAATGAATTGCAAACAAAATTATGTATACTAGAAAGTTCTTTTATTAAGGACTCAACAGAATTATTAGTTCCTGTAATTATCTCTAATAATGCCTCTGAGTAATCTGTCGTTATATTCGTATTTGTTAGAGAAGATCCTAATTCATATGGATGAGGTAGATTGGAAATATTTCCTGAATAATTTACCCTTAAAGCTTCTCTTTCTATTCCTCTGAGTATTTTTGAGGATAAATTTTCAATACCTTCAAGTTGATTCAGATTATTACTTATCAGCCAAGGTGTGTTATGTATATTTGAGTTTTTCATTATTGGGATTTCATTTATGTTGATAAATTATGCTGATTAAATTAATTGAGTTATATTTCACAAAAAAATATTCATCAGTTCACAAAAATCACACGTTAACTAATAGTAATAAAATTATTTACTATTTATCATTATAGCTTATATAGATTTTTTTATAGTGGCATTTTATCAAAAGAGTATAGAATACTCACTGTGCATGAATTTTAACTTTTTTAAAAGGATAATCAGTTTTCTGAATATTAGAATGATTTAGTTTATTGATAATAATTATATGAAAGATAATATCAATGAAGGTTTTTTTAAAAATGTAGATTCTACACATTTTGGTTATAAGTCTGTCGAAGTCTCTGAAAAGAAAATGCTAGTGTCAAAAGTTTTCCATTCTGTATCAGATAGATATGATTTGATGAACGATATAATGTCTTTAGGACTGCATCGTTTGTGGAAAAAATTCTTAGTTAGCAAGTCAAATATAAGATCCGGGATGAGAATTCTTGATATAGCTGGAGGTACTGGTGATTTAGCCAGAATGTTTATGGATAAACATAGAAATAATATTGAGGTTTGGCTCACTGATATTAATATTGACATGTTGAAAGTTGGTTGCGATAGATTAGTGAATTGTGGTTATATATTACCTATTATTGTTTGTGATGCAGAATCATTACCTTTTCCTTCTTCCTATTTTGATAGAGTTAGTGTTTCGTTTGGTTTGCGTAACATGACAGATAAAATACAAGCTATGACAGAAATGAGAAGAGTTCTTAAACCTGGTGGCAAGTTATTGATATTAGAGTTCTCTCACATTGTAGAGCCTTTAAAATCTTTGTATGATTATTACTCATTTAAATTTTTGCCTTGGGTTGGTAAAAAGGTAACAGGAGATGAAGATAGTTATAAGTATTTAGTAGAATCTATAAGAATGCATCCTAAGCAGGATGTATTGGCACAGATGATGATTGATTCTGGTTTTAGTAGGGTAAAATTTTCTAATCTAAGTGCTGGGATAGTAGCATTGCATGAAGGCATGAAGATAGCTTAGTAAGAATTAATCTGTTAATAGAAGAGGTGTTCATGTTTGTTTTATTGAAGAGTAAGTTTTTTTTATTATCATTAGCGCCTATAATGCTTACATCTATGTTTCTATCTTGCAATGTTGAGGCTCATCGTATTGGAGGAAGACATAGTATCGGAAAATGTTATAAAGCCCCATACAAGAAAAATTATTCTAGCGTTAATAATAATTTTCGTAAGAATGAAACAAATAAATCTATAAATAACAGCAAGAAAGTTAGTTTGTTTTCTAATATAATAGGCCCAATAATGGCTAGTTTTGGTTTGGCGGCAATATTATCATATTTTGGTCTGAATAGCCTCTTCGTGAATTTTTTCTCTATAATGATATTTTCTCTCTTGATTTTGTCCATAGTATATTTTATTTCCAGTTATCTTTTTATGAAGAGCCGGAGATTTGTGTATTGTAAGGAACAAGGGAATTTTTATTTAAACAATGACAATTCCTTTATTGATAATATAGAAATAAATAACCCTAGTGATATTTGTTTGATTGGGGATTTTAATTCAGAAGAATTCTCAGAGCAAGCGAGAAGATGTTTCATGCATATGCAAGAATTATGGAAAAATGGTGACATGGGCTCATTAAAGATTTACTTAACAGATGAAATGATTAGTGCTATAGAGAATGATCTTAAATATAAAAATTATGATAGAGAAGTTCAGATGTTGTCGTTACATTCTGAATTTTTAAATATTAATAAGGATAAGATAGGGAACTGCTTACTTGCAAATATTCGTTTCTTTGGAGTTATCAAAGATAATAATAATTTAGGAGCTAATAGCTTTGATGAAATATGGATTTTTCAAAAAAAATATTATTCTGGATGGCTTTTAGCTGGGATCCAAAAAAACCTTAATGATTAATTTTGAGCATTATTATGAATTCTTCTAATATGCTTAATGCCTTCATGAATAGGTTGGTTTTTATTGCTAATTACTTGGTTAATAGCAGTGATAATTTATCGAGTCTTCTAAATAGACATGTGGGTAAGATCTTAGAGATTAATTTTAATAATTTTTTATTAAGATTAATAATTAAAAAAAATGGCATATTTGAAGTGATTGATTATAGTCATAATAATTCGGATATTGTTGTAACTTTTAATGAATCTATTTTTGAAGTTTTTAAATCTGTTAATTATTATGGTATTTCTTCGTTGTCTAAATTCATGTATGTATCTGGTGATTTGTATTTTATGAATGATATGTCAATCTTATTACAGGGTATTGAGATGGCTTCAAAAGATAAATTTCATAAAGCTATCGAGAGTTTTATGAGTAATATTTCATGGATTAATAATAATATATGTTGTTTTGGTTTTAGATTATTAAAAAGTCTTAATGGATCGTTCTATAATGAAATAGATTTCTTAGCAAGTAGAACTTTATATCAAGATTTTGAGGATAATATGCAATCCCTATATATGGATATAAAAAAAGCACATATTCGTGTAAATAATTTACTTAATAATATTAATAATCTTATAGATTTTGATCTTTGATAAAATGTATTCAATTGCGCGTTTAATTTACATTATATTTATAGCAATAAGACATGGGCTTCCGCAATTATTAATCAGCAGTGGTAGTTCTAGGATCTCTAATTTTTTTATAAAAATGATATCTAGTTTTTCTAGAGATGAGATTGATAGAGCAAAGTCATTTAGATTGGCTCTAGAAAAACTCGGTCCTTTATTTGTTAAGCTGGGTCAGTCTTTATCAGGTAGGAATGACTTATTGCCAGATGATATTACACTTGAACTCGCTGTTTTATATGATAAGGTATCACCTTTTTCTTCTAATGAAGTTATTAGTTGCATAGAAAATTCATTTGGTAAGCCAATAGATATTCTATTCTTGAGTTTTAATGAAATTCCAGCAGCTGCAGCTTCTGTTGCCCAAGTGCATTTTGCAACGATACACGATGGACGTGAGGTTGCGGTAAAAGTTCTAAGGCCTGGTATTTTAGAATTAATTGATAGGGATCTAGCTTTGCTTAGATTTTTATCTAAGATAATTAATTTTTTTTGGTCAGATTCTAATAGATTAAAACTTAAAGAGGTAATTGATGAGTTTGATAAGTATTTACATAAAGAAATAGATCTAAAATGTGAAGCTGCAAATTGTAGTCAAATCAGGTCAAATTTTAATAGTGACCCTCAGAGAAAAGAAATGTTAATTGTTCCTAATATTATATGGGATCTAACGAATTCTTCAGTATTGACAATGGAAAGAATGTATGGAATTCCTATAAATCAGATAGATAACTTACGAAATGTTGGTTTAAACACATCTGATCTAGCATATAGAGGCATTCATATTTTTCTTCTACAGGTTTTTGAAGATGGTTTTTTTCATGCTGATATGCATCCTGGTAATATATATATATCTTATGACAGGAATACTTTTGGTAGTTACATTGCTTTAGATTTTGGTATAGTTGGTTGTTTGTCAGATTCAGATAAGAATTATCTTGCGCAAAATTTAGTAGCTTTTTTTCATAAAGATTATAAAAGTGTTGCTAAGTTACATATTGAGTCTGGATGGGTATCTAGGGATACTATAGTTGAAGACTTAGAAAGTTCTATTCGTACTGTTTGCGAGCCTTATTTTGGAAAGCCGCTCTCAGAATTATCGATTGGCAAATTGTTATTAAAACTTTTTCAAGTATCTAGATCTTTTAATATGGAGGTTCAGTCACAGTTGGTTCTACTTCAGAAGACTTTATTGAATGTTGAGTCATTAGGAATTCAATTGGATCCAACATTAAATTTATGGGAGACGGCTAAGCCATATCTTGAGAAATGGTTGCGAAGCAAGGTCGGATTCTATGCTTTTTCTAGCTCATTAAAAAATGAAGCGCTAAAATTATCTACTATACTACCAGTCATGCCTCGTTTATTACATGATTCTCTATTATATAAAGGTCTCGATATAAGAATATTGGAAGAGTTAGCAAGAAATGTAAGAAACAATAAATCCATCATTGTATTATCTATAATTACAAACATACTTATAATTAGTTTAATCTTATTATATTTATACTAGATTTTTGGTTATAGTTTAGTTATAGGTATTTATATAATGACACCTCTATTTTGATCAATCTTATTTAGTTAAGACAGTTAATTAATTTAAAGAGTTGTGACTATTTTGATAAGAGTTTCATGTCTCGTGCATGCTTGCTATGGTTTTTTAAACAATTTAATATAATGCTGCTAGGTTTATTTAGTAGCAATAACGACAAATATGTTAAAAATTGGTTTAACTGGTGGTATAGGATCAGGAAAGACTCTCGTTTCTTGTTTGTTAAGAGATTTTGGTGCTTACATAATAGATACTGATGAGATTGCAAAATCACTCACAAATATTGGTGGTGAGGCATTACCAAAGATAGTAAAAGTTTTTGGTAAAAGGGTCATTGGTAGTAATGGGTTGTTAGACAGATCATGGTTACGTGAACAAATTTTTTATGATAACAGTGCACGTGCCAGTTTAGAATCAATAATGCATCCATTGATTAGTTATTATTCTGATATGATGCTTAGACAGTACGTAGGATTATATGTTGTGTTTGTTGTTCCGTTATTAGTTGAGACTACCATATGGTTAGATAAAGTTAATCGAGTATGTGTTGTTGATTGTGATAAGGAGACTCAGATAAGAAGGCTAAGTGAACGCAACTTAAGTTTAGATATGATAAAGAGAATTATATCTATACAATCTGATCGTTATGCACGTTTGAAATTTGCTGACGATATTATAATGAATGATAGTGGTATTTCTAAGCATGAGGTATTTAAACAGGTTAAAATGAAGCATAATTTCTGGTATATGTTATCTAAGAAATTTTTAGTATAGTTTATTTTATTTAATTGAATCCAATAGGTTTTGGAAGATAGTGATTTTTTTTGAATATCCATTTAATGAGAGAGTAAGAACTTACTTGCGATTAGAATATCTTTTCGATAGGTTATTCTTTACTATCCAAAGCAGTGATACTAGGTTGCATCAGATTGCAATCTCAACATTATTTGATATTATTGATGCTATTGATAGGTCTGATATTAAAGGTTCTATGCTACAAGATTTAGAAAAACAACGATTGTTTCTCTTAAATTTGCGCAAATATAAAAACGTTAATCATAGAATGCTAGAATTAGCTATTTCCGAGTTAGGTGATGTTAGCTCTAATCTAGTATCTTCTGGTAGACCTGGTCATGCTCTTAGAGACAATGAATGGCTAAATAGTCTTAGAGGTAAATTATTATTTTCTGGATGTGCAGCACAAGCTGATATGCCTTCTTATTATTTTTGGCAAAATAAAAGTGAATCGAATAGAAGGGAAGATTTAAATAATTGGACATCACATATTAATCCATTATTTGAATCTTTGAAAATGGTATTGAGCTTGCTAAGAGAATCTGGTAATTTTGTGGAGTGCGTATCAAATAATGGTGAGTATCAAAGAATGCTGGGAGGTAAGGAATATCAGTTATTGAGATTATGTTTACATGAAGAACAGGGAATATTCCCTGAAATCAGTGCAAATAAACATATGATATCAATAAGATTTTCAAGCCAAGATAGCAATCTCAAATCTTTAGTTGTTAAATGTGATGTTGCTTTTAAGATTGCCTTCTGCAGATAATTATTTAATCTTATCTAATTGTTATAATTTTTTTGAAACCCAGTAACGAGCGAATTGTTGTGCTATGCGACCAGATCTAGAACCTCTTTCTATTGCCCAACTTATAGCTTCATTTTGAAAATCTTTTTTATCTATGTTCTTGTCAGATCTATCACTAATCTCATTAATCCAGTATTTTACTATATCTAGGTAAAAATCCTGATTAAATGGGTGAAAAGATACCCATAATCCAAATCTTTCAGATAGAGAATTTTTTTCCTCAGTTGTTTCTCCAGGATGTATTTCTCCATCCATGTCTTTTGTTAACTGTAGATTCTCATAAAAATACTCGGGTACTAAATGTCGTCTATTTGAAGTGGCATAGATTAGAATATTATCACTTTTTGCTGAAACAGATCCATCTAAAACAGATTTTAGTGCTTTATAACCTATTTCGCCATCTTCAAAAGATAGATCATCACAGAATAGAATATACTTCTCTGTACGATTGTTAATTATATCTACGATAATTGGTAGGTCTACTAGATCTGATTTGTCTATTTCAATGAGGCGTAGTCCACTATCATAATATTTCCCAAGCATAGATCTAACTAATGAGCTCTTTCCAGTTCCTCTAGCGCCTGTCATTAGCACGTTATTAGCAGGCTTGCCTTCTATGAATTGTTTTGTATTACTGTCGATTATTGTTTTTTGTCTTTCTATATGTTTCAAATCATCTAAATTAATCCTTGAGATGTTATTGACAGATAGTAGATATCCTTGGGATCCTTGTTTCCTCCATCTGTAGGCCAAAGCGCTCCAATCTGTTTCAGAAGGTGCTGGCGGTAGCCAAGCACTAATTTGTTTTAAAACTTTTTTTGCTAATTGATAAAATTCTTTCATCTCTTAATATTTCATCTTGTATTTGAGCTAAACTTATCAGGAACGGTAATCTGCATTTATAGTAATGTAGTCATGAGATAGATCACAGGTGTATACTTTTTCTGAAAAATAACCATTATTTAAAGATATTTTTATTGTAATCTCTTGCTGCTCCATTATTTTTTTTCCAGATTCTTCTGTATAGCTTTCACTAAGCTCCCCATTTTCTACAATTAATAAATCATTTAGCCATATTTTTATTTTATTTATTGGTATATTTGTATTCGAATACCCTATTGCCACTAGAATTCTTCCTATATTTGGATCAGATGCGTAGAATGCTGTTTTTACTAGTGGCGATTTAGCAACAGAGTATGCTATAGATAAGGCTTCTTCTTTGCTTGCGGCTTGTTCTACTTGTAACGTTATGAATTTTGTTGCTCCCTCAGCATCTCTAACTATTTTTTGAGATAAATCTGAAGCTGCTTTTGATAATGCGTCTAATACTGTATTGTAATTACTATCATTTTCTGAGTTTATTTGAATATTTGATTTACCTGTTGCCATTATGATGAAAGAATCATTTGTTGAGGTGTCGCCATCTATTGTAATCCTGTTGAATGATTGGTCTGCTATATCCTTAATTATTTTGTCTAGTAATTGCTGTTTAATACCAAGATCAGTTCCAATAAAACCAAGCATAGTAGCCATATTAGGATGGATCATTCCAGCTCCTTTACTAATTCCAGTAATAGTAAAAGTTCTCTCGCCAATAATAAATTGTTCTGAGAAGATTTTAGGAGTCGTATCAGTAGTCATAATTCCATAAGCAGCATCCATCCAATTATTCTTATCTATTTTTAATATGGCTTTATCTAGATTGTTGACTATTTTTTCAACTGGCAGTGGCTCTAATACAACTCCCGTAGAAAATGGTAGCACCTGGCAATCTTCTATTTTTAATAAACTACCTAAGCAATTACATATTTTTTGAGCATCTTTTAATCCTTTTTGTCCTGTGCCTGCATTAGCATTTCCTGTGTTTATTACTAAGCTTCGTACAGGTTTTCCAGATAGCAAGTGTTTTTTTGCAATTTGAACAGGGGCGGCACAGAATAGATTTTTTGTAAAAACGCCACTCAAAGTAGTTCCTTCATCTAGTTTAAATATCGTCAGATCTTTTCTATTCTCTTTCTTTATTCCTGCTTCTGTTACCCCTATTCCTATACCTTCTATTGCAAACACTTTTTTAGGTATCTTTAGATTGACTGCCATATTAAAATATTCCGATAGTTAACAGATGATGATTATTAGACTAGTAGTTTTTATGGTTTCCATATTATTATTATGACCAAAGATATTAATATGTTTTGATATTTAACATATTAATAAATAATTAATGGAGTTTAATTTTGATTAATTGTTGATAGCGATGATGGTGGCCCGAGGCGGAATTGAACCACCGACACAAGGATTTTCAGTCCTCTGCTCTACCGACTGAGCTATCGGGCCATCACAACTACTAACTATATATAAAAAAAAGACATATAACAATAAGGTAATTGTTGATAGTTATTAATTAATACTGGAGAATGTACTATAATTTATCATTTTGTTAGGTTTAATGTTGTTTTTTTACACTAAAGTGCTCTTATGTCTTATGTTATAAGCGTTATTGGATTGAACCATACATCTGCTCCCTTGATGATTAGAGAGCGCATGTCTATGCCAAATGATACTGTTGGCTTTTTGTTGTCTAGTATTTTGTCTGAATTTAGGAACATTGTATCTGAAGCTGTAATATTGTCTACATGTAATCGTACTGAGTTGTATTGTTATTGTGATGAAAAATATGTACAGGAATTAGTGATATGGTTTTCTGGATATGGAAAAGTAGACCCATCTTATTTTTATAATTATGTTAATGACATAGCCGTTAAACATATTTTTTCTGTTTCTTGTGGATTAGACTCTATAATAATTGGAGAGCCTCAGATTTTGAGTCAAATGAAAAAATCGGTTTTTCTTGCTAATGAAGCCAGATCATTAGGGACATATCTATACAAATTATTTCAGTGTTCTTTTTCAGCTTCGAAAGAAGTGCGTACACACACAGATTTGTGTAGGAATCACATCTCTATTTCTTCAGCATCAATCGATCTAGTAAAAACTGTTTTTCAAGAATTAGAAGACCTAAGTGTGCTATTTATAGGGGCTGGGGAGATTATTGAGCTATCTATTAAGTCGTTTGTTAAACATAAACATAATAAAATCGTAGTGACAAATAGAACTTCGGAGAGGTCAGATAATTTATCAAAAAAATTCTCTATAGAATCAATTCCATTTAATAGTCTTAAAGACAGATTGTATGATTTTGATGTTATTGTTTCTTGCACATCTAGTGATAATCAAATTATTCAATCAAGTGATGTAGCTAATTCTTTTAATGGTAAGAAAATAAAACCTATGGTTATGATTGATCTGGCTGTGCCCAGAGATATAGATATAGAAGTATCAAGTTTTAAAAATATTACCCTGTATTCTATAGATGACCTGCAAAAAGTTATAAAAAAAGGTTTTGCTAGTCGTAGCGCAACTATACCGTACGCAAATGAGATTATTGAAAAGAAGACAAAGAATTTTATGAGATGGATTAAGTCTCGTGATAACATTCCTTCAATATTAGAATTAATAAACAAGGCTAACAATATAAGTTCCAATGAGGTAGAATTGGCGAAGAGGGCACTAATGGTTGGTGGTTCACCTGATATTGTTATTGAGCGTATGGCACGTAGAATTACAAAGAAATTTTTGCATGGTCCTATATCATTTATTAACAGTAATGTAGATCTCAATCAAGATATTTTATCGTGCATTTTAGATATCTTTTCTAAGTGTAATATTAATAAATAGTAATACATAATTTCCTAATAATAAGTTTTTTAGTTTTATGACATCAATTTTAGAAAAAAAATGAAATTATCAATGCGTACGCGTTTAGAGGAGATCTCTAATCGATTATTGGAAATAGATATATTGCTTGCTGATCATGACGTAACATCTGACATTGATTATCTTAGAAAATTATCTTGTGAGCGTTCAGAAATAGAGCCTGTTGTAACTTTATTTAATTCATTTTTACAATACGAATCTGACCTGAAAGCAGCTAATGAAATGATGTCGGATCCTGAGTTAAAGGAAATGGCAGAAGAAGAGATTAAGATCGCTAGAAGCTGTATAGAAAAATTAGAAAACGATTTGCAAGTATCATTATTACCTAAGGATACTAATGATGATCGTGGTTTTTTTGTTGAGATTAGAGCTGGTGCTGGAGGAGATGAAAGTGCGCTCTTCTCTGCGGACTTGTTGAGAATGTATATACGTTATGCAGAAAGAATGGGTTGGTTTGTTGAGATAATATCTGCTAATTCATCTGATTTGGGTGGATATAAAGAGGTTATCATACGTATTGAAGGTAATGGGGCATACGGTAGATTAAAGTTTGAATCAGGTGGACATAGAGTACAGAGAATCCCAGAAACTGAAAATCAGGGTAGGATTCATACCTCTGCTTGCACAGTAGCTGTCATGTTGGAGGCTGATGAAGTTAATGAAATTACTATAGATGCTGTTGATATAAGAGTAGATACTTTTAGAGCAAGTGGAGCTGGCGGTCAGCATATAAATAAAACAGATTCTGCTGTTCGTATAACGCATTTACCAAGTGGGCTCGTGGTAGAGTGTCAGGATGATAGATCTCAGCATCGTAATAAAGAAAAGGCTATGAAGGTGCTATCTGCTCGTCTTAAAGATTTAGAAATCAGAGAGCAACAAAAGAAGGAGGCTTCTGAGCGTAAAAGTCTAATTGGCTCAGGAGACAGGTCTGAGCGTATAAGGACTTATAATTACCCACAGAGTCGTATTACTGATCATCGTATAAATTTGACTTTATATAAATTATCGCAAGTTTTAGATGGAGATTTAGATGATATTGTTGATGCATTGTTAGCTGAGTATAAGGCAGAACAATTAGCTTCTCTAGATTCTGGTTATTAGTTTTTTTAATATGGAATTTAGCATAAGAAACTTGATGCGAGACACAAGTTTACCGAATACTGAAATACTTATTCTTCTGGAGAAGGTTTTACAAAAACCTAAGACTTGGATTATTGCCAATGATCTGAATGTTATTTCTAATGTCTTATTTTATAAGTATATCGATTTAAGAAATAGAAGAATAGATGGAGAGCCTATAGCCTATTTAGTTGGTTATAAAGAATTCATGAATAATAAATTTTTGGTTAATAGGTCTGTCTTGATCCCTAGGCCAGAGACAGAATTATTGGTAGATGTTGCAATTAATAGTTTAAAACCATCTAATGGATGTAGAGTGTTAGATTTAGGTACTGGTTGTGGAGCTATTGCAATATCCATTTATTTAATGAAGTCTAACATTGAAGTTGTAGGTAGTGATATTGACTTGTATGCATTATCTGTAGCTGAGATGAATTCTAGAAAGCTATGTGCCAATATTGATTTAATTCATAGCAATTGGTTTGATTGTTTTGATTCGAAGATGGGCAAGTTTGATATAATAGTATCGAATCCTCCTTATATCCATTCATTGGATAAGCACCTAGAGTCGGGTGATTTGAGGTTTGAGCCAAGAATAGCACTAACAGATGAATTAGATGGATTGTCTCATATTTCTAATATTATTTATAATGCTAGAAATTATATGAATAAAGGGGCCTACTTATGGCTGGAGCATGGTTGGGATCAGTCGTCTATGGTCAAGTATTTATTAAAAATGGCAGGATTTAGCAATGTAAATAGTTTTTTAGATTTATCAGGAATTGTCAGAGTGACTGGTGGCAGTATATAGTCATAAGTTGTGTTAAACAAATAAATTACCATTGTATACTTAGTATTATGAAAGATATAAAAAAATATATAGATTCTGTAATTAGAGAGAATAAAATAGTTTTATTCATGAAAGGATCTCTAAGTTTCCCCATGTGTGGTTTCTCTGGCAAGGTTGTTAGAATCCTTAAAGAATGTAGTTTGAATAATAATAATATTCTATCTGTAAATGTTCTGGAAGATGATAATATTCGCCAAGGAATAAAGGATTATTCAGATTGGCCTACTATTCCTCAGTTATATATTGATGGATGTTTTATCGGAGGAGCGGATATTGTTTCAGAACTATATCTTAACGGAGAGCTGAAAAAGATGCTTGAGCACATTAACTTTTCTTAGTAAATACAGATCATGATACGTAGAATCGTTGTTGGTATAACAGGTGCTACTGGGTCTATATATGCTTTGAGATTATTAAAGATATTAAGTACATTGTCTGATATAGAAGTGCATTTGATTGTGTCATCATCCGGAATTTTGACATTAAATAATGAGTTGAGTATTAAAATTAACGATCTACACTCCTTGGTTAGCATCGTTCATAATGTCAAAAATATTGGTGATGTTCTGGCCAGTGGCTCATTTAGAATAGATGGCATGTTAATTGTCCCTTGCTCGATTAGAACTCTTTCTGCGATAGCAAATGGTTTATCTGATAATTTAATAGTTAGAGCAGCAGATGTCTCTCTGAAGGAAAGAAGGCGTATAGTACTTATGGTCAGGGAGTCGCCTTTTAATTTGATTCATTTGCGAAACATGATTTCTGTTACTGAGATGGGTGGGATTATATTTCCTCCTATGCCAGCATTTTACCATCAGCCATCTTCTATAGAGGAGATGGTAGATCATACTGTTATACATGCAATGAGATTGTTAAATTTAGATGTTTCTGGTCCTGTATGGAAAGGTATCTAGTTATTTTGTTAGTGAAACGAAATCCAGCCCTTTTTTTATAAATAAAGTTCCAGTAGATATTAAGAAATAGGCTCCGTGTATATGCAATTTCCTCTCGTTAACCCTAGTTCTTACTGAAGGAAAACTTAATAAGTTATTTATACTGTGATTTATCACCCCAAACTCTAGTCTTTTTGTATCTTCATGATTGTGATTGCCAACGCTTATATTAAGCTTTTCAGCAACTGGTGTAATTTG
This sequence comes from Candidatus Kinetoplastibacterium blastocrithidii (ex Strigomonas culicis), assembly GCF_000319245.1. NCBI lineage: Bacteria > Pseudomonadati > Pseudomonadota > Betaproteobacteria > Candidatus Kinetoplastidibacterium > Candidatus Kinetoplastidibacterium blastocrithidiae. The sequence goes on from NC_019814.1 coordinate 247,705, forward strand.
TGACATCCATTTCCCTATAAAATCCATTTTACTAAGAGGATGTCTATCCTCTATGAATGATTTAATCCCGCCGCATGAAGCATGTCCTAGTACAACTATATGTTCTATATTAAGACCATTTACTGCAAACTCTATGGCTGCACTTGTTCCATGGTAAGATGTTCCATATTCATCTTCGAAGGGAGGTACTAGATTGGCAACGTTCCTAACTACAAATATTTCACCCGGTCTAGTGTCAAATATAACTTCTGGAGATACCCTTGAATCACAGCAACCTATAACCATTATTTCTGGATTCTGTCCAGATACAGCCAATCTCTCATATTTTTTTTGTTCAGTATGAAATTTGCCAGACAGAAAGCTAAAGTATCCATCGGATAATTTTTCGGGGAATGTATTCATAAAATAATCCAGATAAATTATTATTTATATAGTATCAACCGGAATTTCTAAGTCCAGCAGCAATTCCGTTAATAGTTATATGTATATCTCTTTTTATCATTTCTTTAGAGCTTTGAGATATTGAACTATGACCATAACGATGTCTACGAAGAAGTTCAACCTGGAGGTAATTTAGTGGATCTATGTATGTAAAACGCTCTTTTAAGGCATTTAGTAACGTAGGGTTATCCTCTAGAAGATCTCTTTTAGTTAGTAATCTTAGCATTCCTATGGTTTTACGGTGTTCCAAGCTTATTGCATTAAACACATTATTTCTTAGTGTTTGATTAGGCACTAATTTTGAGTAACAAGAAGCAATACTGAGATCAGATTTTATGAGGACCATTTCCATATTTGATACCAAGGTTTTAAAAGCTGGCCATTCTTTTATCATTATTCTTAATAATTCTAATCTATCATTTTTGGATTTTGAAATTACGCTAGTCCCATTTTCTATAAAATGTTCAATTGCAGATCCCACGCCATACCAACTCGTTAGCATTAACCGGCATTGAGACCAAGAGAAGCTCCAGGGTATAGCTCGCAAATCTTCAATATTTTGGAGGTTTTTGCGTGATGATGGTCTAGATCCTATATTTAATTCCGCTATTTCATTAATTGGTGTAGATGTGAAAAAATATTCTGTGAATCCTGGTTTCTCATAGACTAAATTGCGATATATGTTTTCTGCATAACTAGACATAAATGACATTGCTTCTCCGTACTTATCTAGATAAGTACTATCCACATTTTTCTTATTTGATCTAGGACTTAAACTAGACTCAAGGGTTGCCGCTACTAATAGTTCAAGATGCCACTTACCTACTTCTGCATTGTTATATTTGCCATGAACTATCTCTCCTTGTTCAGTAAGTCTTATTTGTCCTGATACTGCTCCAGGTGGTTGAGATAGTATTGCTTCAAAACTTGGACCTCCGCCCCTACCAACAGAGCCTCCTCTTCCATGGAATAGTCTTAGCCTAATATTTCTAGATCTAAATACGTTTACTAGGTTTCTTTCTGCTTGGTAAAGTTCCCAATTAGAAGTTAAAAAACCGCCATCTTTATTGCTATCGGAATATCCAAGCATAACTTCTTGAGTATTATTATGTGAGTTTCTAATAATAGAATTAACTTCCGGTAGATCCATCCATTTAGACATAATATCTGAACTATTTTGAAGATCAGTTATTGTTTCAAACAAAGGCACTACCATCAGTCCTTCATGCTCCTTATGAGGATAGTATGTTGGCTTTATCAGTCCAGTTTCTTTTTGTAGAACTAGAACTTCCAGAAGATCGCTTAATGTTTCTGTATGTGAAACTATAGATTGTAATATTGCGGCTTCTCCGTAATCTTTTCTAATTTTAGCGGCCGCTCTAAAAATCTTCAGCTCTTTAGTAGTTTCTGCGCTATATTCAAACCATGGCGATACTAGTTGTCGGCCTTGCATTAATTCAAATCTAAGAATTTTCACTTTATCTTCTTCATTCAAATCAGAATACCTATTTTTTTTATCATCTAGAGTTATATTTGCCTGTAGAAAGAGTTCAGTTAGTACTCTTTCATGAACATCTGAGTTTTGCCTTAAATCTAATGTAGTTAGATGGAATCCGAAGACTTTTACAGATTGCTGTAAATTTTTTAATCTTAGTGAGTTTATTAAATCTCCATGATGTTTTTCTAGGGAGCTAGATATTGTATTTAAGTCTTTGTAGAACTCTTCAGATGATTTATAAGGTAGAGCAGGGAGGATTACTCTTCTAGCAAGATTTTTTCCAGCTAGTTTCTCTGATGTCGCCGCTAACCTAGCATATATACCTATCAATGCTTTTCTATAAGGCTCATCTTTCAAATGAGGAGACATGTCATTGCTCTTTTCTGCTAGTGATAACAGATCTTCATCTACTTCTACTAATAGGTTGCTAAGAGATAATTCAGTTTTTAATGCAAATACTTCTTTTAAGTAGTGTTCCAATATAACAGAAGACTGCCTAGCCATAGCTTGTTCTAGAGTTAATTCATCTACATTTGGATTGCCATCACGATCTCCGCCAATCCAGCTACCCATCCTTAGAAAAGGCTTTAACGGCATACTAGTACAATTTTCACTAGTATTTAGTAAATTAGAAAGATCTCTGTATAATTTTGGAATTGTTGGCAAGAATGTACTACGATAATATGATAGAGCATTTTCTATCTCATCGGTTACTGTAAGACTAGAATATCGCAGTATTCTTGTTTGCCATAGTATTGCGATGTGTCCTAATAGCTCTAAGTCAATTTCTTTTAAATCTTCTTTATTAGATCTATTATTTCTTTCTATAAGCTTTCTTGAAATATTTCTGTGGGCATCTAATGTGCTTTTCCTTTGTATTTCTGTTGGATGGGCTGTTAGCACTGGAGACATACAAGACTCATTTAATAATTCACTAATCTCATGTGTGGTAACACCATTATATTGCAGTTTACTAATTACATCTTTTAAGCTGCCTCGTATTGGGTAGTCGAGCTCTGAAAGATGTGCTTTATGTCTACGGTTTTGATCATTATCTTCGGCGATATTAACTAGATGCATGAAATAGCTAAATGCTCTTGCTACTGTGTTAGGATCATTATTTTCTAACTTGCTAATATAGACTTCTAATGATTCATCATCAGGATCTTTACTATTTTGTCGAAGTCTTATAGCAGATCGTCTAATTGATTCTATTATGTCAAATAAACGTTTTCCTTCACAGCTATAGATTGTTTCTCCTAGCATCTTTCCTAATAAACGAATTTCTTGACGTAGAGTTGATATTTGCATTTTGTATATTTAATAGTATTGGCATAAACGCTTATTTTTATGGATATAAATATAAAGTGATTGTATAGTAATTGGTTCTAGCTTCTCAAGCAAATTTTAATTAACATTGGAATGTTTATTAAATAGCTTAGTGAGTCTCATGAGAGTTAAGATCTTGCTTAGTTAGTATATATTTTTACAAGGTTTATAAATAAGATAAATAAGAAAATAAAATGATTAATAGTATTGGTAAAAAAAAAGAAAAAGCTTTGGTCCTTTTCTCTGGTGGGCAAGATTCAACCACATGTTTATTTTGGGCATTAAATAATTATAAAAGAGTAGATACTGTGGGTTTTAAATATGGTCAAAGACATTCCGTAGAGTTAGATTGCAGGTTGTCTATTTTAAAGATTATTAATTCTCGAAAAATGGCTTATTGTAATGGAGATTTAGGTGATGATCATATAATAGATCTAGGATTCATTAATCAGCTCACAGAGAATGCTCTTACAAGTAGTTTAGATATTGAGTATTCTGATGGAGTTCCAAATACATTTGTTCCTGGCCGGAATTTATTATTTCTAACTACAGCCGCAATTTTATGCTATAACATGAATATAGATGCCATAGTAGGGGGCATGAGTGAAGTAGATTTCTCTGGTTATCCTGATTGCCGAGATAGTACTATCAAATCACAACAAGCTACCATCAGTCTTGGATTAGAAAGATTTATAAGTATAGAAACTCCTTTGATGTGGAAGGATAAATCTGAGATATGGCAGATGGCAGTGGATATTGGAGGCCATGATCTTATTAGAATTATTATAGAGCAAACTCATACTTGTTATTTGGGTCATAGAGATCATCTTCATGATTGGGGTTATGGTTGTGGGGTTTGCCCTGCCTGCATATTGCGTAAAGCTGGATGGGATACATGGATTAATGTAGAATCGCAATAATAGCAGTTTAGTTTTTTCTGATATTTATATGTTGTTATGTAATATATCAGTCTTAATATCAATCTATTTTGAGAGTAAAAATAATATCATGCCACATTATCGTTCGCGTACTTCTACTTATGGTCGAAACATGGCTGGAGCTCGTGCTTTATGGCGGGCTACTGGCATGAAAGATGGTGATTTCGGTAAACCGATTATAGCTGTAGTTAATTCATTTTCTCAATTTGTTCCAGGACATGTACATTTACGTAATCTGGGTGCGTTGGTAGCTAAGGAGATTGCATCTAGTGGAGGAGTAGCAAAAGAATTCAATACTATTGCTATTGATGATGGAATTGCAATGGGGCATGATGGAATGCTTTATTCATTGCCATCAAGAGAGCTCATAGCAGATTCTGTAGAATATGTTGTGAATGCACATTGCGCTGATGCTATGGTATGTATTTCAAATTGCGACAAAATTACTCCAGGAATGTTGATGGCAGCAATGCGTCTGAATATTCCAGTGGTATTCGTATCAGGAGGGCCAATGGAAGCTGGGAAGATCATATCAAAAGATAAGGTTTTTAAGATTGATCTAGTTGATGCGATGATAGTTGCTGGTGATCCTAATGTTAGTGATGCTCAGGTTGATTTGACAGAGCACAATGCTTGTCAGACTTGCGGTTCTTGTTCTGGAATGTTTACTGCAAACTCTATGAATTGCTTAACTGAAGCTATAGGGTTAGCCTTGCCAGGTAATGGTACTTTGTTAGCAACACATGCAAATAGGCGTTCTTTGTTTGAGCAAGCAGGGAGGTTAATAGTAGACTTGTGTTATCGTTATTATGATAAAGATGATTCATCTGTATTACCGAGAAGTATAGCAACTAAGGCATCATTCCAAAACGCAATGGTTCTTGATGTAGCAATGGGAGGGTCGACAAATACTGTTCTTCATCTATTGGCAGCAGCACAGGAAGCCAAGGTTAATTTCACAATGGAAGATATAGATAAGATCTCAAGAGGGGTTCCTTGCCTATGTAAGGCAGCGCCTGCAACTGATAAATATCATATAGAGGATGTCCACAGAGCTGGTGGCGTAATGGGTATTCTTGGAGAGCTAGGAAGGGCAAATCTTTTAGATATGTCAGCAGGCAATATATATGGAGGAACTATTGGTAAAACGATTGAGCAATGGGACATCATTGAGAATAGCTCTGAACTAGTAACTAATTTCTATAAATCAGCACCAGGTGGTATTAGTACAACTGAAGCTTTTAGTCAGAATTCATTTTTTGATTCTCTAGATTTAGATAGAGTTTCTGGGTGTATAAGGAATTTCGAAAATTCTTATTCAAAAGATGGAGGATTAGCTGTTTTATATGGAAATATAGCTATTAATGGTTGTATAGTTAAAACAGCAGGGGTAGATGATTCTCAATTGATTTTTAATGGTAAGGCTCGTGTCTTTGAGAGTCAAGATTCTGCAGTAAAAGCTATTTTGGAAGATGAAATATTTCCTGGTGATATAGTAATTATTAGATATGAAGGGCCTAAAGGAGGTCCAGGAATGCAAGAGATGCTATATCCAACATCTTATTTAAAGTCTAAAGGTCTTGGTAAGAGTTGTGCTTTATTTACAGATGGGAGATTTTCAGGAGGTTCTTCAGGACTGGTTATTGGTCATGCTTCCCCTGAGGCAGCAGAGGGTGGAGCAATAGGTCTTATAGAAGATGGGGATAAGGTCTTCATAGATATTCCAAATAGAATAATAAGTCTTGTTATATCTGATAGCGAATTGAATGATAGACGTATTTTAATGGGGCAAAAAGGAGACAAGGCCTGGAAGCCTATCAATAGAGATAGAAAAATTTCTACCGCATTAAAAGCTTATGCATTATTAGCTACTTCAGCCGACCGTGGTGCTGTACGCGATATATCAAAACTTGATAAGTAGAGGTCTTTGTATAATGTATCCAGTATGTTTTTATTCTGGATACATTTTCTTATATTAGATGTTTTTATCATTTTTATTTATATTTGAGAATAAAATGATTGTTTTTATTTTTTTGTAGAGTTCTATTATGAGGCCAGTATTGCCACTTTTTTTAATAGCTCGTTGGTTGTTATTGATTGTTATAGTAATAGGTGTTTATTTTATTAAAGGTTTTTTAGTGCCTTCTCTAACTGCTTTAGTTATAGGGATAGCTAGTTGGCCAATTTTTCACCGTATAAGAATATTATTTTATGATCGCACTATATTGTCAGCTTCTATCTTATTAATATTGGTTATTTTACTACTAGTAATACCAATTACTATTGCGCTCTCTTATGCAATACAAGAGGCAGGTAATTTTATTGCATGGGCTATAGCTGTCAACAAAAATGGTATAGAGGCTCCGAGTTGGATATTATCTATGCCATTATTTGGTGATCGTTTTTCAGAATTTTGGCGTTTATATTTGGGTGAGCCTCATGCATTAGGGAGATTAGTGCAGCTAGTAAGTGGGGAACATTTAGGGAATATATATAGGATGATTTTATCAGCAACTGGAAATGTTTTTCATTTGCTTCTAACTTTGTTATTTATGCTTATTACTCTATTTTTTGTATATAAAGATGGAGAGAGCATGCTTAAACAATTAGATATATTAGGTGAGAGTATTATTCCCAATAAGTGGATGCGTCTATCTAGAGTAGTCCCTGCTATGATCAGTGCTACCGTAACAGGCATGGTACTTATTGCAATGGGAGAAGGAGTTGTCTTAGGTTTTGCTTATTGGATAGCTGATGTGCCTTCTCCTGTATTGCTTGGTGTTTTAACTTGTTTTATGGCATTAGTTCCTGGTGGTGCTCCGGTAGTTTTTACACTGGTATCTTTATATCTTATTGGGTCTGATAAAACAATGTCAGGAGTTTGTCTATTCTTTTGGGGAATAATAGAGTTATTTATTGTGGATAAGACGATTAGGCCAAAACTTATTGGTGGTCCAGTGAAATTACCTTTTTTGCCGACTTTTTTTGGGCTTATAGGTGGTATACAGACTATGGGAATAATAGGTCTATTCATCGGACCTGTTTTCATAGCACTTATGGTTGCTATATGGAGAGAGTGGGTTCACAGCACAAATATACACACTTATAAGTGAATATCAATAATATAAAGCAACTTGGTGCCCGAGGCCGGAATCGAACCGGCACGCCTCTCGGCGGGAGATTTTGAGTCTCCTGCGTCTACCTATTTCACCACCCGGGCCATAAGATAAATAACATGAGCGATTATATATGTTTTAGAGAGAGTTGTATACTACCTTGAAAAATAACATAAAGTCTCCATGCTAATATTACTTGCAGTTTTTTATTATCCATGTGTTCATTAAAAATTTCTATAAATTAATTTATATATCCTATTATGAGTAAAGTTAAGAATCAAGAACCAGAAACAATGAGTTTTCAAGCAGAAGTAAAGCAGTTATTACATCTGATGATACATTCCCTTTATAGCAACAAGGAAATATTTCTTCGAGAATTAATATCTAATGCATCTGATGCTTGTGATAAATTAAGATTTGAAGCTATAGATAAGCCTTATTTATTGGGAGATACTCCTGATTTGTCCATAAAGGTGTTTTATGATAGCGATCTACGTACTATTTCAATTATTGATAATGGCATAGGAATGTCATCTAAAGAAGTAGTAGATAATTTAGGTACTATAGCTAAATCAGGAACTAAAGATTTTATTAAGAATTTAAGTGGAGATCAGCAGAAAGATGCGTGCCTTATTGGTCAATTTGGAGTTGGTTTTTATTCTGCTTTTATAGTTTCAGACAAGGTCAAAGTTATTAGTAGGCGTGCTGATCTTCCTATTGATCAGGCTGTTTGTTGGACCTCAGATGGCCTAGGAGAATTTACTGTAGTTAACTTAGAGAGAGAAGATAGAGGAACTGAAATAATATTACATATAAGGAATGATTTTAGTGATCTTTTAAGCGGCTGGAAACTAAGAGAAATTATAAGAAAGTATTCTGATCACATTTCCTTACCGATTCTTATGTGTAAGGAAGAATGGGATGAAAAGGTTGGAAAGCAAATCAAAACGAATGATCTTGAATCTGTTAATCAATCTAATGCTTTATGGACTCGTCAAAAGTCAGAAATTACTGAAGAGCAGTACAAGGAATTTTATAAACTGGTTTTTCATGATTTTGAAGATCCTTTAATATGGACTCATAATAAGATAGAAGGTTCTAACGAATATACTCAACTTTTTTATATCCCAAAACATTCACAATTTGATATTTGGGATCGTGAAAAATCTAACAGCATAAAATTGTATGTTCGTAGAGTTTTCATAATGGATGATTCTGATCAGCTTCTACCAAGATATTTGAGATTTATTCGTGGAATTATAGATTCTGCTGATATTGATCTAAATGTTTCTCGTGAGATTTTACAAGAAAGTCGTGAAGTTAATAGTATCCGTGATTCCTCAGTAAAGCGGATACTAAATCTCTTAGATGATATATCAAGTAAAGATAATGATAAATATTTAATATTCTGGAATCAGTTTGGTCAGATTCTAAAGGAGGGTATTGGTGAGGATTTTTCAAACCAGGAACGTATAGCAAAATTGTTAAGATTTTCATCTACTCATAACAATGATAAAGATCAAAAGATTTCGCTTAATGATTACATTTCTAGATTAAAACCCAACCAAAATAATATTTATTATATAACATCTGATTCTTTTGAGAATGCTATAAGTAGTCCTCATTTGGAGATTTTCAGAAAAAAAGGAATAGAGGTTTTATTATTATCAGATAGAATAGATGAATGGATGTTGTCTAGTCTTAGATCCTTTGAAAACAAATCACTGGTATCTATAGCAAAAGATAATTTAAATTCTGAAGACATAACAGATGTAGAGGAAAGGAAAGATTTAACTAGCTCTTCAGAGTCATTAAAACCTATGATTGATAGACTTTATAAGAGCCTCTCAAAAAGAGTTAAGGAGGTTAGAGTTTCTTCAAGATTAGTTGATTCTCCTGCTTGTCTAGTAGTAAATCAGAATGAGTTGAGCCCTCACTTGGTTCGTATGCTGCGGGCAGCAGGGCAGAATTCACCTGATTCAAAACCAATTCTTGAAGTTAATGCTAATCACAAATTTCTAAAAAAACTGGAAGATATGGGAGATAATGATTTTGATAGCTGGGCGAATTTATTGTTAGATCAAGCAATCCTAACCAGTGGTGGCCAGTTACCAGAACCAAATATATTTGTTAATAGATTGAATAATATATTGTTAGACAATTAATAATATGTTTTGGAATAGTTATATAATTAGCTATTCCACTAGTATTTTGTTGTTTTTAATATAGGGTTTTTATGTTTGATAGCTTAACAAGTAAAATGTCTCATGTGCTAAAAAGAATACGTGGGGAGGCTCGTTTAACTGAATCTAATACTAAGGAAATGTTTAGGGAGATTAGGATTGCTCTTCTGGAGGCCGATGTTCCCTTACAGTTAGTAAAAATTTTTATAGATAATCTTAAATCTAAATCATTTGGTAGTGATGTGCTGGACAGCTTGAATCCAGGACAAACCTTGGTTGGTATTGTTCATAAAGAGTTAACTTCTATTATGGGCGGTGATCTTGGTGAATATTCTAATGAACTATCATTATCGACAACGCCACCAGCTGTTATTATGTTTGTAGGGTTACAAGGTGTTGGTAAAACTACAACTGTTGGTAAGATGGCATACTGGTTGTCTAAAGACAATCATACTAGATTTGGGAAAAAGACTGGTAAAAAGAAGATTTTAACTGTTAGTGTAGATACATGCCGCCCTTCTGCTATTGATCAATTGAGAATATTATCAGAGCAGATAGACATTGATTTTTTTCATAGTAATGTGAATAACAGTTCAATAGATATTACTAAGGATGTTTTGTCTTATGCTAAAAAGCATTACTATGACATTGTACTGATTGATACTGCTGGTAGATTAGCTGTTGACGAAGTAATGATGAACGAAATAGAAGCATTGAGTGCGATTGCTAAACCTATAGAAACATTATTTGTAGTTGATGCTATGCAAGGGCAAGATTCAATAAATACGGCTAAATCTTTTTCTAACAAATTGCCGTTAACGGGTGTTGTTCTAACAAAACTAGATGGCGATGTTCGCGGTGGAGCTGCTCTATCAGCAAGACAAATTACAAATGTGCCATTAAAATTTATAGGTATTTCTGAGAAACTAGATGGTTTAGAGGTTTTCTCACCAGATAGAATGGCTAGAAGAATACTTGGCATGGGTGATATATTGTCCTTAGTTGAGAAGGCAAAAAATAGTGACCTATCTGATATTAGCGGAATGATAGGTAAAATTAAGGCCAGTGATAAATTTAACCTAAATGATTTTCGTCTACAGATACTGCAAATGAAAAAGTTAGGTGGAATAGAAGGTATATTAGAAAGTATACCTAGTAGTTTTCGTTCTAATAGAATGCTTAGTTTCGATCAATCTGATGATTTTGTTAGAAAAGCAGAAGCTATAATAAATTCCATGACAGTTGAAGAAAGAGTTAAATCTGACATAATAAAATCATCTAGAAAGCGAAGAATAGCTAATGGAGCTGGTGTCTCTATTCAAGATATAAATAGACTTCTGAGTCAATTTGATAAGACTAACATTATGATGAAGAAAATTAAGAAAGGAGGGCTAGCTAAGATGATTAGATCAATTAAGAGTATGAGCAGCTTATTTTAATTTATATCTGATATAATATCTAACTATCTAATCTTGATTAGAAGATGCATTTGTTAAGTAACAGAATCTTTCCATATCGATATTGCTTCCTGTCAATATCACTCCGATATTTTTATTGTTAAGAGCTCCATGATTATTTATAGCAGCAGCTAATCCTAAACATCCAGTTGGCTCAACTATTAATTTTAAATAATTAGCAGCTATCTTCATTCCTTCTATTATCTGATCATCAGTGACTGTTACTATGTCATCAACATACTTTTTTATTATATTAAAAGTTTTTTTGCCCAGACATTGTGTTTGAGCTCCGTCAGCAATAGTTTTTGGTGTTTCTATTTTTACCAGCTTCCCTGAATTGAATGATTGTTGACCATCATTTGCAAACTGTGGCTCTACTCCATAGATCTTGCAATTACTAGCTAATTTGCGTCCGATTAAAGATGATCCGGCTAGTAATCCCCCTCCTCCCAAACCTATAAATATAGCATCTAAATTTTTTATTTCCTCGAAAAACTCTTTGCAAACTGTTCCGGCTCCTAATATGACATTATAATCATCGTAAGATGAAATAGGAATTGCACCATATGTTTCCACGATATTTTTAAGCAGTTTTTCTCTCTTATCAACATATCTATCGTATAAAATTACTTTGTTAGCATATTTGCGTGTAGATTCTAATTTCGCTAATGGGGCATCAAGTGGCATTAATATTATAGACTTTACATTAAGTATCTTTGATGACATAGCCATAGCTTTAGCATGATTTCCAGAAGAAAATGTAGCTACTACAGTACTGCAATGATCACTATTTAGTTGTTTTAGTGCATTAATTGCTCCTCGAAATTTGAATGATCCTGTTCTTTGTAAATTTTCGCATTTAAAAAAGAAATTTGCTCCAAATTTTTCATTAATTTCATGTGATACTAGGATAGGAGTTTTGTATATATAATTAGATATACGTTCAGCTGATTTTGCAATATCTTCAAAATTTGCGGCTAAAAGATCATTCATTTTTCATCTTAATGACAATTACTATATTTTATTTATCGAGTATTTTTTAACTTATTCGTGTCCCAGGTTTAGCAGAGTTAGGAGGTTCTATTAAGTAAATTTTACTTGACGATCCATCTGTACTGCTGGCGGCTAATACCATTCCTTCTGATATGCCGAACCTCATCTTGCGAGGTTTTAGATTAGAAACTAGAATCACTAATTTTCCGATAATATCATTTGGTTTGTAGTGTCCTTTAATTCCAGAAAAAACGTTCCTATAATTTTTTTCTCCGCAATCCAATGTCAATCTTAGCAACTTATCAGATTGATCTACATTTTCACAATCTATAATCTTAGCTACTATAAGTTCTAGTTTGATAAAATCTTCTATGTTTATGAATTCCTTGTTAGTTGCAATCGGCATATTTTCTTTTTTTTCGGGATTTTGATCAAACAATTTAGAAAATATATCTTCATCAACCCTGCTCATCATGTGTTTAAATGACTCTATTTTTTCAGGCAATATTAGTGCATCTTGCCATTTTGCTGGGTATTCGATCTTAAAAAAATCTAGAAATATTGATCTTGCTGTTTTCGGTAATATAGGAGATAGCATTACAGATAGTGCTTTAAATCTAGCTATTGTAGCTGAGCAAATTTCATGGAGGTTTTTTGTAGCTAAAGGATCAATATTTTTTGCTTTCTTTAAAATATCCCAAGGTCTTGAGTTGTCAAATATTTGGTTTGTATAATTAGCATAGCCCATGATCTCTCTTATAGCTTTATTATATTCACGTTCCTCAAATAAATTACTTACTAAGTCCACCTTAAGTTCTATTTCATTTATAAGCTCTTCGGTATTCTCATCAAATTTTAGTTTGCCATCAAAAAATTTAGTAATAAATGGAGCTGCTCGGCTGGCAATATTTATATATTTCCCAACGAGATCGCTATTTACCTTAACTATAAAATCATTTTTATTTATATCTATATCTTCTACTTTAGAATTAAGTTTTGATGCAAAATAATACCTTAGCCACTCTGGATTTAATCCAAGATCTAGGTAGCGCAATGGAGATATCCCAGTCCCACGGCTTTTTGACATTTTTTCTCCATCTATAGTTACAAAGCCATGCACATACACAGAGTCTGGTGTTTTTCTTTCTGAGAAATTTAGCATTACAGGCCAGAACAATGTGTGAAAATAAATGATATCTTTACCTATAAAATGGACTTGTTCTATGGAATTATTTTTATTTAGTAATTTTTCGAAGTCTATTCCTTGTAAGGCACAGTAAGATTTTAAAGATGATAAATAACCTATAGGAGCATCAAGCCAGACATAAAAATACTTTCCTTTAAAATCTGGTATTTCTATACCAAAGTACGGTTCGTCTCTAGATATATCCCAATCTTCTAATTTAGAATTTTCTTCATCTTTTCCTAGCCATTCCCTTATTTTTGCTACAACCTCATCCTGTAGTTTATTTTTATTGTTAATGTTTTTAGTTCTGATCCATTCTCTTAAGAAATTCACACATCTACTGTCAGATAATTTAAAGAATAAATGTTCAGAAGATCTTAATAATGGAGTCGCTCCCGTTAATGTAGAATATGGATTAATAAGCTCATTAGGGTTATAAGTGCTACCGCATTCTTCGCAGGAGTCACCGTACTGGTTGTCAGATTTGCACCTTGGGCATGTCCCTTTTATATAGCGATCAGCAAGGAACATATTCTTTATTGGATCATATAATTGTTGAATTGTTCTTCTTTCTATAAGGTTTTTTTCTTTAAGTTTTTTATATATCTCATGTGATAGTGATATGTTTTCTTTTGAATCAGTTGAATGCCAGTGATCAAATTTTATATTAAAACCATTTAGATATGTAGGTCTTTCTTTGTTGTATAGGTCAGTTAGTTCTTTGGGGGTTATTCCCATTGCTTCAGCTTTAAGCATTATGGGAGCTCCGTGAGCATCATCAGCACTAACAAAATACACTTTATGGCCATGCATTCTCATTGACCTAACCCAAATATCAGCCTGTATATACTCCATAATATGTCCAATATGAAATGATCCATTAGAGTACGGGAGTGCTGTAGTGACAAATATAGTTCGCTGCATAATAGAAATTTTAATCCTGATAAATATTTATATTATATTTTATATCTATTTGGATGTTTATTGAAATATATAATTCAATATGTATATATGAGAATTAATTAGAATATTTTAACTATATAGAAACATATATTTGTTATTCTGTATAAGTTTCTCATAATACTTAGAATGCGTAAGATTTTGTATTTTTGTGTATCATGATTATTATCTATTGTTTAAGGTAAATATGAGTACATATATGAGTATAGTTTTAGAAAAGATCAAATTTTTATTAGACAAGATAAAAGAACAAAAAAGTTGCGATATCAGCTATGATAGTTATATTATAAGAATGGAAAACTCAAGAGTTTTTGTGTTATTAGAGTTGAGTTATCCGGTTAATAATGAGTTGATTTATAAGATTAAATCTAACTTAAAATCTCGAATCTTATCTTCTATTAACTGTAATCATTTAGAGATACTTATTGATATTAATTTTAATATCCCTACACACATTCCTTGTGGTGATATTAAACCCATATCTGGTGTTAAGAATATTATCACAGTTTCCTCTGGCAAAGGAGGAGTAGGTAAAAGCACTTTGTCTGTCAATATAGCGCTATCTTTAAGTAACTTAGGTGCAAATGTAGGCATTTTAGATGCGGATATATATGGGCCAAGTATTCCTATTATGCTAGGAATATTTGATAAGCCAGTTATATTAGAGAATGGTAATATAGCTCCTTTAGTTGGTCATGGTTTGCAAGCTAATTCTATAGGTTTCATGTTCGATTATAATTCTCCTGCTATTTGGCGAGGACCAATCATGTCCAAATTTATTGAACAACTAGTGAATAAAACAGAATGGCACAACTTGGATTATCTTATAATAGATATGCCCCCAGGTACTGGTGATGTAGCTATTACCATGGCAAGCAAAGTTCCTATTGTTGGTTCTATAGTTGTCACAACCCCACAGGATGTATCTTTGATTGATGTAAGAAGATGTTTAAGCATGTTAAAAAAGCTTAATATTACTGTATTAGGTATTATAGAAAATATGTCCTTCCATATTTGTTCAAAATGCAACCATAAGGAATATATATTCGGATTAGATGGTGGACATCGTTTAGCTAAACAAAATGACATGCCATTGCTTGGGAAGGTTCCTATTGATTATAGAATAAGTAAGCAATCTGATGTTGGACTACCTATAGTTGCACATGATCCTTATGGTGATATTGCTAAGTATTATTTAGATATAGCATTAAATGTATCTATTTCATTGGCATCATTACCAAAAAAGAGCAGTGTAAGATTCCCTAAAATAATGTTAAAAAAAATTTAGTATCTATAAAATGAATCGTTTTAATGCTTTCTTAATGATTTTGATCCTCAATATTTTTTTTGCCGCATCTTTAGCGATAGCATCTTCTCAAAAGATCTTAATTAAAAGCGATGATATACAATCAGACTTATTAATACCTATAACAAAATCAATTGAATCAGTGCTTAAGAGCGCAGATGAGAATGATACTATTGAAATTGATAGATATCACAGGAGAGTAATTGATTCTGTAGTATCTTTGCTGTCTGCTGATGGATATTTTTCCCCACATGTTGAGGTAAATGTAGAATATGGGTTACATGAGCAAAAAATATGGAATGTTTTTATAATAGCTGGCAGAAGGACTACTGTTGCTAAATTAGACATATCATTTGCGGGTAGCATTACAGATAAAGAGTTTGATGAAAGAGTTCAATTCCTAATCAAGAATTGTTTGCTTCAGAATGGTATGGGTTTTACTAATCGAGAATGGAATAATACAAAAAGTAAACTCTTGAATGCTCTTTTGTCACATGACTTTTTTTTTGCAAAGATTGTTAAATCTGAAGCAACAATAGACCAGGAAAATGCTCTGGCTTATTTATCTATTGTTATAGATAGTGGCCCTAGGATTCTTATGGGCGCTCTTAATGTTAGTGGCCTAAATAAAGTTCCTGAGAGTTTGCTAAAAAGATATATTAGATACAATGAGGGTGACGCATTTGACCAAGATAAATTGAATGATTGGCAGCAACATTTATATTCAACAACATTTTTTCATGGAGTGTTTGTGACTATTGATCCAGCTATAACTGACAATTTTATAAAAAGAATGACAAAAGAAAATATTTCATCACTTCCATCTTCTAGCGATAATCATAAATATATTCTTCCAGTAAATATTGTTGTAGCTGAGGCGCCATCAAAAAAGATAGCTTCTTCTATTGGGATAGATGATAATGCAGGCATTAAAATAGAAGGTCTTTATAATAAAAATGTTCCATTTAGCCTTCCTATCATTTTTTCTACAGGAATAGGAGTAGATAGGGTTAGACAAAAGATTTTTGCAGATGTTAATTTGCCACATGATGTTTATGGAAAACAAAATTCTATAGGCGCTTCATTAGACAATTCTGATTTGCATGGTTTAAACATAACTCGTTTCGCTATAGGTTTTGCTCGCTCTAGTAATGGGTACAGTAGTGCTGCACAGAATATAAATATAACAGGGGCTAGGTATGAGGCTAATTACGGAGCTTTATTAGCGTATGACCATATAAAGATAAGAGAATATTCTGATTTTATATTGCCTTCTGCTACTGGGACAGTAGAGATAGTTAGAAGAGACTTAAATAATAACGTAGATCCACATGATGGGAATTTATTAATAATAGGTTTAGGAGCCGGCATATCATTAGATAATATTAGCCCATATGCTCGTACTAGAATAAAATTCCAGAAGTGGTTGCCTGTTAGATCTAAAGATGTATTTACATTTCGTAGCGAATTAGGAAAAGTTTGGTCTAGTGAAAATTTAAAAATACCAGATGATTTTGGTTTTCGTGCCGGAGGAGCAAATTCTATTCGAGGATATAATTATCAAAGTATTGGAGTACATAGAGGTTCAGCCGTAGTTGGAGCCTCATCAGTGGTTATATTCAGTTTTGAATATAACCACTATATTGATGATAGACTTGGTGTTAGTGCTTTCGTAGATGTAGGAGATGCATTTAATCTATTTAAAGATATAAGTTTCGCTATTGGTTATGGTATCGGTTTGCGAATTAAAACCCCAGCTGGCCCTTTATCTTTTGATATTGCTTATGGGCAAAAATATGAAAATCTACGGTTACATCTTTCTTTAGGAATTGCGTTTTGATTAAGTTAAAGAATAATTTTAGATATATATTAGGGGTGCTATTACCAGCCATATCTATTTTAATAGCTATAATTTGTGGATTGACATTTTGGTGTGCTGCATCTCAACAAGGAACATGCTTTGTAATAAAATTAGTAGCTGGTAGGTTTGGTAGTAGTGCAACAAGTGTTCAAGGAACAATAATTAATGGATTAAAAATTGGTAATTTGAATATCAGTAATAAAGGAATGGATTGCAATCTTACTGATTTATATTTACATATAAAATGGGAATCGTTGCTTAGAGGTTTTTTTCGTGCTAGCGAATTATCTATTAAATCAGCTATCTTTAACCTTAAGGCTAGCGAAAAAAATACAAGCAGTAATGATATAGGTTTTAATTTTCCATCATGTGTAAAGGCTGATTTGTTTAGTATTGATTCTATTGCTATATATAATAAAAATGATGAGCTTGTTATTGAAGCATGTAATTTATTAGCTAGTATTAACCCTGATAAAAATTTATCAGGGTTTGTCTTAGAGAAATTGAATATACAATCTAATTCTGTTAATGCAAGTATAAATGGAATATTTAAGGTTACATCATCAAATGATAATATGTTTTCTGCATGTGCTGATGTTATTGTTAGAAATAATTCTTCCATGAGCAAAATATTGAGAACAGATTCAATGAACTTTTTGTTAAATGTAAGAGCTAATGGTAATTTAGATAGAGTTGATATTGATTTTAATGCTGCTAATGAAGATTTTATTATAGAAGGTTCTTCAATCCTCGCTATATGTGGCAAGCCGTCTGTTGTATCATGCACCTTAGATATTAACAGCAGAAATAATGGTGGACGGGCTTATTTTTCCATTTCAAGACAAAATAAATCATCTTGTAAGTTTTTTTCTTTAGATTGTCATGTAGATAGTTTAGATTCTAGCTTGATATTTAATAATAAAGTTCCTTCATTGTTTTTAAATTTAGTATCAAATGCTAATTTCGAGATTTTAGATAACGATGGCTGTAATATAAATGTAGATGCTAAAATTTTAGACGATAGCAAGTGGAATAATAATAAATTGTCTGGCTCGCTTAAAACTGACCTGAGTTTTATTAGTAAAGATAGTTATCTAGATGATCTACAATATATAGATTATTTATCAAATATTTTTATTAGATTCTTGGAATTTGATATAAGTATAAATAATAACAAAGTTCTTATAAGCAATATTTTTAATGAATTACAACATTATTTATCGATTAATGCTGAACTTCCAAATCTTTCTGATATCTGGCCTAATATATCTGGCTCTGTTAACTTAGATATTGGATCTAAGGGCTTGTTAAAAAATCACTCTGTCGGACTTAATGCTTCATTGGATAAAGTAAAAGTTGGTAATTTTGCCAGATGGAAACATGTTGCATTATCGTCATGTTTTTCTGTCGCGCTCAATCAAAATCCTGATAGATTATGGCTTTTTAGACTATGTGAAATTAGTGCTAATTTCGATGATCTTCTAATTTATTTAAACAAATCCTCAGATGTTAATTTAAGCTTAGGAGTTGATTTATCAAATTTGACATGGACTTTGGGGAAGTTTTGTATCGTTTTTAAATCATATAAGCATGGGGAATTGGTATTAGAGCACTTCTTATCTAGTGGCTGTCGAAATACTTTAGAGACAAAAGGAAAGTTTAAAAATTTATTGTCAGATAGTTTGATTTTCTCGGACATCTCCAAGTTATTAGGGGTAAAGTTTGATATCCCTTGTATTAACGATGATTTACTGGGAATGTCAAGCCCATTTCCAATGCTTGGTGAATGGGATGTGTCTTTCTCTGAAAATCTACAAGGATATATTGAAATAAAAGCTTATGATAAATTTATCGGGGATTCTATTATATCTAGATCTACTCCAATATTTACTATGTTACTGGAAGCAAAGGCTAAGTCTAGTAGATTCAGCGATCTAAATGTATATATAAAACTAAAAGATCCTTATATCGGTTTTGTAGATACAAATGCGGCGTTGATCTTATGTTTTGATGATAATTTTATCGGTCTCGTAATAAATAAGAATTGCTTCATGGATATCAACATGAAGATAAATGATCTTTCTATAGTTAATAGATTTCTAAGAGATGATCTAGAGATTGGTGGATCACTACATTCTATAATAAATTTTATTGGTTCCGATGATGGAAGATGGAATATAAATGGATCTATTTCTATAGAAGAATTGAGATTATTTATGCTGGATAAAGGTATTTATTTAGCTAATGGTTGTTTATTATCGCATTTAGAAGGAAGAAAGTTTATTGTTGACAAATTGAATTTTCCATCGACAAGCAGCATAAAGCATAAGGAAATTCATGGCAACAATCCTACTTTGTCCAATAAAAATCTTGGGGATGGTTATATACTTTGTAATGGTTATTTTAATCTAGAAGACCTAAATGGTAAATTTTTTTCCAGAATACAAAAATTTCCAATTTTGCAGAGTTCAGATTGCTATGCATTAGTTTCTGGAAATGTCGATATGGATATCTCATTTCCTACTTTTTCCCTTACTGGAAAATTAATAGCAGATGATGGTTTAGTCAACTTAGATCACATGTTTCGTGCTTCTACTTTAGATGATGATGTTATAGTGCAGCATTTTGGAGCATTAAAAAACAAGTCAGGTAATTTCTTTCTGCTTCCAAATATTGATCTTTTATTTGATTTGGGTGATAAGTTTCGTATATCAGTATTTGGATTAAATACAGGATTATTTGGCTCTATCAGAACTTCTTTGAAAGATAATGGTCGTTTAGTTGGCATAGGAACTTTAAAAGCTAATGATGGAATTATTGATGCATATGGAAAAAGACTAAAAATAAAACATGGGAGCTTGACTTTTCAGGGGCAATTTAATAATCCTTTAATAGATATCGAGGCTCTAAAATCGGGAGAATTGATTGAATCTGGCATAAGAGTTTCTGGTACTTTACAGAAACCTGTTGTTACACTTATTTCTTATCCTGATGTTAGTGATGTGGAGAAACTTTCATGGTTAATTTTAGGTAGAGGTCCTGAAGACAATGCCAGTGATATTTCTTTATTATATTCTGTTGGAACAGCATTACTAGGAAGAGGACAGTCACTTTATCGTCAATTGGGTCTAAGTGATGTGAGCATAAAGAACGGTTCCGTAGGGAGTTTTGATAGTCTCTTCCCTGGCCAAACAGTCGTTGGTAGTTTAATCCATGATGAATATGATAGTATGTCTACACAATTTGTTGTTGCTAGTAAAAGGTTCTCGAACGGTGTAGATTTGAGTATAGAGCAATCTTTAGCTAGAACTGAGACGGTTGGAAGAATCAGTTATAGATTATCTCATTCTTGGTCGTTTGATATAAAAGTTGGATCTGTTAATGGGGCTGCTTTTATTTGTCGTGCATTTTTCGAATAATTGGATATGCAGATAATTTTTATGATAGTCTTTTAACATGAAGATATAACAAAATTTTACTGTGAAATTATTATGAGTATTAAAAGTGATAGTTGGATTCGTTCTGCCGCAAGTAGTGGAATGATTGAGCCATTCGAGCCTTACCAAGTTAATGTGGTAAATAATAATCGCATTGTAAGCTATGGCACTAGTAGTTATGGGTATGATGTTCGTTGTGCGAAGGAATTTAAGATTTTTACTAATATTAATCATGCCATTGTAGATCCTAAGAATTTTGATGAAAAATCATTTGTTGATTTCTATGGTGACATTTGTATTATTCCTCCTAATTCTTTTGCTTTGGCTCGCACAGTAGAATATTTTAGAATACCTCGCAATATACTTACAATATGTTTAGGAAAGAGCACTTATGCTAGATGCGGAATCATAGTCAATGTTACTCCGTTAGAGCCAGAATGGGAGGGACATGTTACACTGGAATTTTCTAATACTACACCGTTGCCAGCTAGGATATATGCTGGAGAGGGTTGTGCGCAGATGGTTTTTTTGGAATCTTCTGAGATATGTGAGATGTCTTATGCGGACAGGGATGGCAAATATCAGTTCCAGAAGGGTATTACAGTTCCTTGTATTTAGTTTGTTTTTTATAGTGATTTTGTTATTGGATGGCTAGACATGAGATTTTTATTTCCTATTTTTATAATTGATGAAGATTATCGTTCTGAAAATGTTTCTGGTCTTGGTATTAGGGCGCTGGCCGATGCTATAGAAGCCCAGGGAGTGAAAGTTATAGGCGTTACAGGCTACGGAGACATAAGTTCATTTGCTCAACAGCAAAGTCGCGCTAGTGCATTTATTTTATCTATCGATGATGAGGAGTTCGATGTTGATTCCCCTGAAGATGTGGCAAGTATTATAAAAAAACTACGTGCTTTTATTGGAGAATTAAGATTTCGTAATGCTGATATTCCGATATATCTATATGGGGAAACTAGAACATCTGAACATATTCCAAATGATATTCTTAGAGAATTGCATGGTTTTATACATATGTTTGAAGACACTCCAGAGTTTGTTGCTAGACATATAATAAGAGAAGCTAATAGCTATGTGGCTTCTTTAGCGCCACCTTTCTTTAGGGAATTAGTTAAATATGCCCAAGATGGGTCGTATTCTTGGCATTGCCCAGGTCATTCTGGTGGAGTTGCATTTCTAAAGAGCCCAGTTGGACAAATGTTTCATCAATTTTTTGGCGAAAACATGCTTCGTGCAGACGTATGTAATGCTGTTGATGAATTGGGGCAATTATTGGATCATACAGGTCCTGTTGCTGAATCTGAGCTTAATGCGGCACGTATCTTTCATGCTGATCGTTGTTATTTCGTTACTAACGGAACATCAACATCTAATAAAATTGTTTGGCATGCAAATGTTGCTAATGACGATATAGTATTAGTTGATCGTAATTGTCATAAGTCTATTTTACATGCTATAACTATGACAGGAGCGATTCCTGTTTTTCTAAGACCTACACGCAATAATTTTGGAATAATAGGTCCAATTCCTTTGGATGAATTTGATCCTGAAAATATTAATAAGAAGATATTGTCAAATCCATTAGCAAAAAAAATAACAAATAAAAAACCAAGAATATTAACACTTACTCAAAGCACATATGATGGTGTTATTTATAATGTTGAAATGATAAAAAATCATCTAGATGGTTATGTTGATACTCTTCATTTTGATGAGGCTTGGTTACCGCATGCATCATTCCATGATTTCTATAAAGATATGCATGCCATTGGAGAAAATAGACCTAGAGGTAGTACCTCTATGATTTTTGCTACTCACTCTACACATAAGTTATTAGCTGGAATATCCCAAGCATCTCAAATAATTGTTCAGGAGCCGACCAATAGAAAGTTTGATCACTCAGCTTTTAATGAGGCTTATTTAATGCATACTTCCACATCGCCGCAGTATGCCATTATAGCTTCTTGTGATGTTGCTGCTGCGATGATGGAGCCTCCAGGTGGTACAGCATTAGTTGAGGAAAGTATAAGAGAGGCAATGGATTTTAGACGAGCTATGCGCAAGGTGGAGTCTGAATTTGGTAAAAATGATTGGTGGTTTAAGGTTTGGGGACCTAACCGTATGGCTCATGAAGGCATAGGTAATCGTGAGGATTGGATGTTAGATTCTGATGATCAATGGCATGGCTTTGGAGATCTAGCATGTAGTTTTAATATGTTAGATCCTATAAAGACTACAATCGTAACTCCAGGACTTAGTATTTCTGGTAGTTTTGGGGAATCAGGTATTCCAGCTTCATTAGTATCTAAGTATTTAGCAGAACATGGAGTTGTTGTAGAAAAAACAGGTCTTTATTCTTTTTTCATTCTATTTACAATTGGTATTACTAAGGGACGATGGAATAGTTTATTGACTGCTTTACAGCAGTTTAAAGATGATTATGATCGCAATCAGCCGATGTGGCGCATATTACCAGACTTCTGTAAGTTACATAGGAAATATGAGCGGTTAGGCATTAGAGATTTATGTTATAAAATTCATAATACATATCGAGAATACGATATAGCTCGTCTTACAACTGAGATGTATTTAAGTGAAATGATTCCGGCAATGAAGCCATCAGAAGCTTTTGCTAAGATGGCTCATCGCGAAGTGGAGAGAGTTAAGATATCCGATCTAGAAGGGCGCATTACAGGAGTGTTGCTAACACCATATCCGCCTGGAATACCATTGCTAATCCCAGGAGAACGTTTCAACAAGATAATTGTTAATTATTTGGAGTTTGTTCGGGATTTCAATGATGAGTATCCAGGATTTGAGAATTATATGCATGGATTAACTATAGATATTAATGAGGAAGGCCATAAAAATTATTATGTTGATTGCTTAGCTTAATTATAGTCGCATAAGGTTTTTGGGTTTTTTTATATAGGTAACAAAATCA
This sequence comes from Candidatus Kinetoplastibacterium blastocrithidii (ex Strigomonas culicis), assembly GCF_000319245.1. Taxonomy (NCBI): domain Bacteria; kingdom Pseudomonadati; phylum Pseudomonadota; class Betaproteobacteria; genus Candidatus Kinetoplastidibacterium; species Candidatus Kinetoplastidibacterium blastocrithidiae. The sequence goes on from NC_019814.1 coordinate 271,372, forward strand.
TAGTTATAATTATTCTCAGAAAATTGAGGTTTGCGATCAATTTCTAACCAAATTTCTGATTGTATTTTTGGAAAAAACGAATCTCCTTCCAATAATGAGTGTATTTCTGTTGCTAATATGCGTGATGATATTGGTAGAAATTGTTCGTATATTGATGATCCGCCTATGATAAAAATTTTTTTATTTGGCTTACATAAGCTGATAGCCTCACTAGGAGATTTTGCTAGGACAGCTCCGTTAGTCAATATATTGTTTCGTGTTATAACTATGTTCTCTCTGTTAGGCAATGGTTTTATGGGCAATGAATCCCAAGTTTTTCTGCCCATAATAACTGTATTGTTTACAGTATGTTCCTTGAATGATTTTAAATCAGAAGATATTCTCCACGGTAGTGTATTTTTATTTCCTATGACTCTGTTGTCAGAGTAGGCTACTATAATTGTTATTTCCATGACTTTATTAATGATTATTATATAGCTACATCGCCTTTTATATGGGGATGACTATTATAGTTATTTATAGTGAAATCTTCATATCTATAATCGAATATGGATTTCGGTTTCCTGTTTATAATTAGAGAAGGCAAAGGTAGCACATCTCGTGAAAGTTGTAAGTTTACTTGCGCTAGATGATTTTTATATACATGACAATCTCCTCCTGTCCATATTAATTCACCTATATCTAATCCACATTGTTGAGCTATCATGTTTGTAAGTAATGCATAGCTTGCAATATTAAAAGGAACACCTAAAAATATATCGGCACTTCTTTGATATACTTGACAAGATAGTTTATTGTTAGCTATATAGAATTGGAATAATATATGGCAAGGTGGTAACGCCATTCTATTTATTTCTGATACATTCCACGCTGAAACTATTAATCGGCGAGAATTCTGGTCTTTCTTTATTTCGCTTATGATATTAGCTATTTGATCTATAGGTTTATTCCCATCTGTAGATGGCCATGATCGCCATTGAGCACCATATATTGGACCTAAATCACCTTGGCTGTTGGCCCATTCATTCCAAATATTTACCCCGTTTTCTTTAAGCCACTTTATATTGCTTTCCCCTCTTAGGAACCATAACAATTCCACAATAATGCTCTTAATATGTAATTTTTTGGTTGTTATCAATGGGAATCCATCAGAAAGATTGAATCTCATTTGATATCCAAATACTGATATAGTTCCAGTATTTGTACGATCTGTTCTATCTATGCCATTACTAATAACATGTTTTAGAAATTCTTTGTATTGTTGCATTTATATGCTCTAAATTGATTAATGTCTGGTTTATTTTTTGATTATAAACTCATTATATTAATTTTTTATTATAGAGTTGTAATTGTTTTTTGTTCATTAATTAATATTATTTTTTTATCATTTTACTAATACATGTTACAAAATATGATAAAAATGCTTATTCTAAATAATTAGAAATGTTTACTAAAAAAGGATTCATATGCAAACTTTTTCTAATAACTATGGCGATAATATAAATTTTCGTAAAATTAGCATTTTTGACAGAATTATTTCTGAAATAGAGTCTTCTTTAAGTATATTGTCTGGAAAAGTCGAGTCCAATAGAAGTAATCCTTCAATAAATATTAGCGATAAATATTTATTGTCTGATGAGGAGAAGCTATTTATTTCTAAGCTTATGAGAATAAATCATGTTGGTGAGATATGTGCTCAGGCTTTATACAGAGGACAGGCTTTTGCATGCAAGGACAAAGTTATTAGAGATTTATTTATAGAGGCTTCTATAGAAGAAATTGACCATTTAGTATGGTGCTCACAGAGAATAATGGAATTAGACGGCCGTACTAGTGTACTAAGTCCATTTTGGTATGTGGGATCTTTCTTCTTAGGTCTTATGGCTAATTTCCAGGGGCCTTCTATAAATTTGGGTTTTATGTCGGAGACAGAGAAACAGGTAGAGATTCATCTTGAAGAACATTTAAATTTAATCCCGTACACTGATTCTAAGTCTAGGGCTATTATCATGCAAATGCAAAAAGATGAGATGCATCACAAGGAAGTAGCTGATAGAGCTGGAGCAGATGAGTTATCAAATGTTTCCAAGGCTATCATGAGAATAATGGCTAGATTTATGAAGGAGATAACTTATTGGTTATGAATATTATATTCACTCAAAGATATAAATGCTTGTAGTCATTTATATAAATGTGTAGTTTGTTTCGATGCCTATTTAAGATGAATAAATTTCTTATAGTTTTGATGCGACAATGATCCTTAGAATCATTCATATCTATAGTAATTTTTCAACATTAGAGCTATGATAAACCTACATTTTCCTATTTTATATTTATTTTTATTCACTCAAAAAAAGTATTAATTGATTTATGAAATTCTTAAAAGATATTGAATCATTACTAGGTAATGAATATGTTCTTACTGGTGATTCAATGCAAAAATTTTTGACAGATTGGCGTAAGCGATATATAGGGAATGCTCTGGCGGTAATATTGCCTAGGACATCTAGCGATGTGGCTGCAATAGTTAATTTATGTATATCATATAATGTATCAATTGTACCTCAGGGTGGGAATACTGGATTATGTGGGGGAGCAACACCAGATACTTCTGGCAAGTCTATAGTTATATCAACTATAAGAATGAATTCTATTACAAATATTGATATTATTAATAACTCTATAACGGTTGAAGCTGGTTGTATTTTAAAAAATGTTCAGAATGCTGCTCTAGATTGCAATAGATTATTTCCTTTAAGTCTTGCCTCTGAAGGTAGCTGTACTATAGGAGGCAATCTAGCTACTAATGCTGGTGGTACTCAGGTTTTGAGGTACGGGAATATTAGAGAACTCACGTTAGGAATTGAGTTTGTTAATGCAGAAGGAAACATAGTTAATGCATTGAGAGGTTTACGGAAAGATAATTCAGGGTATAGCTTACGTGATCTTTATATTGGAAGCGAAGGAACATTGGGGATAATAACAGCAGCCTCTCTAAAATTATTTCCTAAGCCTTTAGATAGAAAGGTCATTTTAGTATCAATAGGTTCTTTAGAGCAAGCAGTTAGTTTTTTTTCATATTCCCGTAGTTTTTTTTATGAAAAAATAACAGCTTTCGAGTTGATGAGTGGTTTATGTATAGATATGGTTAAGAAATTACTTGATTTGCCGAAGAATTTCATCAATAAGTCTTCATGGTTTGTGCTGATAGAGATATCTTATAGTGATAATCATGATGAAACTGCTGATGTGATAAGTAGTTTTTTAGAAAATTCTATAAATAAAGATCTAATTTTCGATGCCATGGTTTCTAATAATGTAAAACAAAATGAAGAAATTTGGTTGATGAGGGAGAGTATTCCTATTGCAGAGAGAGACTTTGGAAAAGCAATTAAACATGATATATCTGTTCCTATATCTAGCATTGCTTCTTTTGTTAAGGAAACAAATAGTTTAATACAAGCTTCATTTCCAGGGGTGCAGCATATAATTTTTGGTCATATTGGGGATGGAAATTTACACTATAATATAGCAAGGGCTAGCTGGCAAAGTGAATGTCAGTTGCTATCTTTGCAAGATGATATTTATAGGATAGTGCACAGCATGGTAGTTGATTTTGGAGGTTCTATTAGTGCAGAGCATGGAGTAGGGATGCTTAAAGTAGGTGAATTATCTAAATATAAGAGTGTTTCAGAACTGCACATGATGAAACTTATAAAATTAGCTATAGATCCATATAATATAATGAATCCAGGCAAGATTTTAATGATTTGATTTATGTGATTTTTTTATCTACATTCTGACAATTAGGACAATAATAAGTAGAACGTCCGCTCTGTTTTATTTTTATTATTTTAAATCCGCATACATTGCAAGGAAGTTCGTTTCTTCCGTAAACAGAAGCATGATTTTTGATATAATTACCGCTTTGCCCACTAGTGCTTACATAATTTCTTATAGTGCTTCCTCCAGATTTAATAGAATTGCATAGTGTTTCACGTATACATAATATTAGTTTAGCGCAGTCACTTATGGAAAGTTTTGATGCTGATATTAATGGGTTTATTTTTGATTTAAATAGGCTCTCTGAGGAATATATATTACCAATTCCTACTACGATATTTCCATCCAAAAGAATTTGCTTTATAGATTTTTTTTTATTGGAAAGCTTATTATAGAGGTATTGTTCTGTTAGTTTTCTTGAAAATGGTTCTAAGCCAAGGTTTTTAAAAATTTTATTATCGTACAATGTGCCATCATTTTTTATATCATGCCATAGTATTGCCCCAAATCTTCTTGGATCATTCATTCTTAGTATTGTTGAATCATTAAAAGTCCACTCTATGTGATCATGTTTTCCAGGCGGCTCATTAGTTATAAACTGCAGTGATCCAGACATTCCCAAGTGTATTATTTGCACACCATGTTCAAAATGAAACAATAAATATTTCCCTCTACGAGAGCAGTTTATAACATTCTTATCTGTTATAATTTTTGGAAGGGAAGCTAGTATAGGCCATCTTAGCTTATGATTTCTAATTTTGAATTTTAAAATAGTTTTATTTTGTATCCTTGGTCCTATCTCTCTTTTAAGTAATTCTATTTCCGGTAGTTCTGGCATTTAAATTCCTAATAGCTATGTTATTTTCAATTATACTGTTCTTATTAAATAACATAGTATTTCATGTGTATCTTAAATTCAAATGTAAATAAATCTAATTTAACGTTTTATAATGTTATTATGATTGTGCGTTTAATTGCTATATGCCAAATAGTTTAAAATGAGATTATTATGTTATCCAGATTATTTTATGCTTCAAATTTTGTTTTTCTTATTGCTTTATGTTTATTATCAAATTCTTGTATTCACAAGAATTTGATAAATGATAGGATCTTTGAAAGAACAGGTAGTTTTTATATAGTGGAGAAGGATGATTCGAGAATATTAAGAGCATTCCAAGGTACATTTTTTTGGAATGATTACGGTGAATATTATGAGCTTGGTCTATCAAATTTCTTTGGCAAGAGAGAAGTTTATCTAAAGGTATCACCTGATAATGCTTTGCTTAGAACTGCAGATGGTTTCTATTTGCAATCTCTAGATGCCGATGATCTTGCATCCCAATTCTTGGGTTATAAAATTCCTATGAATAGTTTGAGGATATGGTTGAAAGGTTCATTTATTTGCAATGATATTCCTGAGAAATTATTAACTGATAAGTTTAATAAACCAAGTTCTTTTATCTTATCTGACTGGGATGTTAAATTATCTAGTTACGATATATTTGGCCCTAGAAAAATAATTATGCAAAAAACACAAGAAAATAACTCTATTACTATAAAATTAATAGTTAAAAATTAATTTATTGCCGGCAATTAATGTGGATCATTTATATGATGTGAAGGCTCCAGCAAAAATAAATATATTTTTGCATGTAAATGAACGCCGTACTGATGGTTATCATTTATTACAAACTGTTTTTAGATTAATAGATTTGCAAGATAGTCTAAATTTTAGCTTACGTAATGATGGAATCATAAGTTTTGAGATGCCTAATAATAATATCCCTAATGAAACAAATTTGGTTATTAAGGCAGCAAAATTACTCAAAATGTACACAAGAGGTAGCAAAGGAGCACATATTTTCCTGGAGAAAAATATTCCAATAGGGGGGGGTCTTGGCGGAGGATCTAGTGATGCAGCAAGCACTTTAATTGCATTGAATAAATTATGGTCATCTAGTCTTAATAGATATGATTTAATGAAGTTAGCTAATTATTTAGGTGCAGATGTACCATTTTTTATATTTGGATGCAATGCTTTTGCTAGTGGAATAGGAAATGTATTAGTTGAGATTGATCTGCCTGTAAGATCATATCTCATTATTCAGCCTGATATTAGTATAAGTACTGCAGATATATTTTCAGATTCTATTTTGAAAAGAGATACTAAGCATGTTACAATACAGCAGTTTATGTCTAGTCCCAGCTATTTGTTTGGAAAAAACGATTTGGAAGATGTTGTTTTTGATAGATATCCTGATGTTTGTGGCACCGTTGTTTTTTTAAAACAACATGGATTTGCATTTAAAATGTCTGGCTCTGGTTCTTGTTTTTTCGTAGAGTATGATAATATTTCAGAATCTATTTTGGCATTGAGTAAAATAGGTAATATAATAAAAAAAGTATATGGAAGCTTTAAGTCTATCAGGTTCCGTTTTGCTGGAGCTTACATGGGTCTTATAGATCATCCATTGAAGTATTGGGTCACGAAGTAAAAATTGGGAAGTCGCCAAGTTGGTTAAGGCACCGGATTTTGATTCCGGCATTCGAAGGTTCGAATCCTTCCTTCCCAGCCATCTTTTGTTGGTGTTTATTTTGTTACATTGTTAAAACGATTACTGTATACTTATCATGACAAAACGTAACTTTATGGTTTTTACTGGCACTGCCAATGACAAATTAGCTTTAGACGTAGTTAGCCATTTAGGTTGTTCCTTAGGAAAGATGACAATAGGTCGTTTTTCAGATGGGGAGGTTATGGTTGAGATTAATGAAAATGTTAGAGGTAGAGATATTTTTCTTATTCAATCAACTTGTGCTCCAACTAATGACAATCTTATGGAGCTAATGGTAATAGTAGATGCATTGAGACGATCTTCTGCCTCTCGTATTAGTGCAGTTCTTCCATATTTTGGATATGCTAGGCAAGATCGAAGATCTCGACTATCAAGAGTTTCTATATCAGCTAAGGTGGTTGCTGACATGATACAGGTAGTCGGCGTAGATCATGTTCTAACTATGGATTTGCATTCAGAGCAAATTCAAGGTTTTTTTGATATTCCAGTTGATAATATACATGCTAGTCCTATCCTGATTAATGACATTAGAAGCAAGAATTTAATGGATTTAGTAATTGTTTCTCCAGATATAGGAGGAGTCGTTAGAGCTAGAGCCTTAGCAAAACATCTAGATGTAGAGCTAGCTATAATAGATAAGCGCCGTCCTTTTCCTAATGTATCTGAAGTGATGAATATAATAGGAGAGGTGAAAGGTAGATCCTGTATATTGGTTGATGATATAGTTGATACAGCAGGGACATTATGCAAAGCAGCTCAGGCGCTAAAAGAACATGATGCAAAGTCTGTATATGCTTATTGTACTCATCCAGTTCTATCGGGTAATGCTATTCAATCTATAGATAATTCATTATTAGATGAGATAGTGGTTACAGATACTATACCTTTATCTGCAGATGACTTATCCTCGAAGAAGATACGACAGTTATCATGTGCCTCTCTCTTAGGAGATACTATTTCTAGAATTTCTAAGGCAGAGTCTTTAGCTTCTTTATTTTTAATTTAGTTTTACATTTTTCTTAAATATGCCAAGTATTGTGTTGGTCGCGGCATGATGCTTTATTTTATTGATAATAATCTTATTGGAGTTTTTTGTGGAAATTAATGCTGTATTGCGAGACAAGCATGGTACGAGCGCGAGCCGCCGCCTGCGTCATGAAGGTAGAGTCCCTGCTATAATTTATGGTGGAAATTCTTTGCCAATGACTATGGAATTAGATCATAACGAGGTATATCATGCTTTGAGGAAGGAAAAATTTCATTCTTCGATATTAAAAATTATTATAAATGGTAAAGGTACTGAGCAGGTAATTTTGAGATCTGTCCAATGGCACCCATATAAACAGCAAGTTTTGCATATTGATTTTCAACGTATTGATTCCAACCAAGAAATAAGCACAAGAGTCCCATTACATTTTTTAAATGAAGAGATCTCTCCAGCGGTTAAGGTTGGAGGAGCTATTATTAGACATGTTATAACAGAGCTTGATATTACTTGTATGCCTGATCTTCTACCTCAATTTATAGATGTAGATTTATCTTATGTTAATTTAGGAGATTCTGTTCACTTATTGGATATTAAGCTACCTAGTGGAATTAGCTATAATTCTCATGGAATGGATATTAATCCATTACTTGCTTCTGCTTCAAGTAGTGATGATGCTTTATCAGAGTTAGAGACTTCATCTGAGGATAATATTTCTGATGAGTGATGATATTTTTTATTTATATCAGTTATAAATGATTAATAGCAAGGTGTTTTTGCTAGTTGGTTTGGGTAATCCTGGAGAAAGGTATATTGGCACTCGTCACAACATCGGATTTCACACTATTGATTATGTAGCAGAAGTTTTTCAAGTTGGTTTTAGATATAAGGATTCTTTCTCCGGGGCAATAGCCCAAGTAAAAACATCATCTTGTGATTTGTTCCTATTAAAGCCTACTACTTATATGAATAACTCTGGAATTTCAGTGGCATCTGTACTAAATTTTTATAAATTAGCGCCAGAACAACTAATAGTTATTCACGATGAACTAGATATTTTACCTGGTGATATTCGTCTTAAACAAGGTGGAGGGTTTGCTGGACATAATGGGTTGAGGTCTATACAGCATTCAATAACAACCAGTAGTTTTTGGAGAATACGCGTTGGTATTGGTCATCCTAGATTATTGAATTCAAGACAAAATGTTTCTGATTTTGTGCTTAATAAGCCAACTTGTGACGAATTTTGTTCTATTAGCTCTGCTATAGAACGGTTTAGAAGTTCAATTGATAGCCTGGTAAAAGGTGATTTTGAGTTTTTGCAAAAATCTTTAAAAATATAGTTAAGAAACAATAATGAATATTATTTGTAATTCAGAGTTGCGTAGCTTATTTTATTTCATAAGAAATCCTAGTATAGTCTTACTTGAATGTACTAATTGCTCATATAGAGCAAATTTCTCTATAAGTAGTCTCTTGAAATGGGCATGTTTATTATGGCTTTTAAATATAATTATACTAGGCCCAATAGCCTGTGGCGTTGCTAGTGTTGTAGGAGCCAAGCATAAAGTGGAGTTTAATGTTCCATTATTTTCTGTTGCTATCTGGGCTCCCATAGTCGAGGAAATGTTATTTAGATACTGGATGGTCGCTTCTGTTCATTTTTTATTGATAATGCCACTGTTTATTTTAATATTTATCACAGGTCCTAGTTTCGTTACAGTATTATTATTGATGGGTTTATTAGCAACTTGTTTTTTAATAAACAATATTTCTTTATTGTATAAATACCCAGTTATGTATAGATACTCTTATTTCCTATTTTTGTTTCATGCTGCTAATTTAACATTTGCTGGTTTGCATATACATAATTTTAATTTTGATACATTTAATAATTTTTATTTAGTTCCTTTGTTAGTGTTGCCTCAATGGTGTACTGGTCTTATATTGGGTTGGATTAGATTGACTAAGGGGATAATATCTTCCATAGCATTACATTCTATATTTAATGCTGTTCCATATATCGCTATACTTCTGGTTTTAAAAAACCACAATTAAAAGTTTATTCGTTAAAAACATTTGAATTTGTTATTTTAATAATCTCATAGGAGTTTAAATGGCCTTGCAATGCGGTATTGTCGGTTTGCCAAATGTCGGTAAATCTACTTTGTTTAATGCTTTAACGAGAGCAGGAATAGCTGCTGAAAATTATCCTTTTTGTACAATTGAACCAAATGTTGGCATTGTTGAAGTGCCAGATGTCCGTTTGATTAATTTGGCCAGTATAGCAAAACCAGAAAAAATAATACATGCAACTGCAGAATTTGTTGATATAGCTGGATTAGTGTCAGGTGCTAGTAAGGGCGAGGGTCTTGGAAATCAATTTTTGTCTCATATTAGAGAGACTGATGCTATATTAAATGTAGTTCGTTGTTTTGATGATTCAAATATTATTAATTGTAACGGAAAAATTGATCCAGTAAATGAAGTAGAGGTAATAGAAACAGAATTAATTCTTGCTGATTTAACTACTATAGAAAGAATTTTATCTAAGAATCAAAAAAAATCTTCTAATATATCAATAGATCTTTTGAATAGATGCTTGAATCATTTGAATGAGAATAAATCACTTAGAGATTTAGATTTATCAATCGATGATTCTTCGTTGCTAAAAAATTATTCTTTTCTGAGTATTAAGCCTATTATGTATATAGGAAATGTTAGTGAAGATGGTTTTATTAATAATCCGTTACTAGAAAAACTAAAAAACTTCTCTTTAAAACGTAATATTCCTATGGTTACGATATGCGCATCAGTAGAGCAAGATATAGCTGATATGTTTGATGAAGATCGAAAGATTTTTTTAGAGGATATGGGTCTTAAAGAACCAGGACTGGATAGATTAATCAGAGCTGCTTTTTCTCTACTTGGTCTTCAAACTTATTTTACAGTTGGGGTCAAAGAGGTTCGTGCATGGACTATACCGGTAGGTTCTACTGCTAGCAAAGCAGCTGGCGTTATACATACTGATTTCGAGAAAGGATTTATAAGAGCGCAAACCATCTCTTACGAGGATTTTATAAAATATGCTGGAGAATCAAGAGCCAGAGAGGCCGGTAAAGTTCGGTCTGAGGGCAAGGATTATATTGTAAAAGATGGAGATATAATGAATTTTCTATTTAATGTTTAGTAGATTTATTTGATTTTCCGTGTCTGAAAACAATTCTCAACGTAAGGACAAACGAATTTGCTGATATCTCCACCAAGTTTGGCTATTTCTCTTACTATGCTTCCGGAAATATATTGATATTCAGGAGAGGTGATCATAAAAAATGTTTCTATATCAGGCATTAATTGACGGTTCATGCCAGCCATTTGAAATTCGTATTCAAAGTCTGAAGTAGTTCTTAACCCTCTTAAGATTAATTTTGCATTTTTTTTGTGTACAAAGTCTTTTAATAATCCATCAAAACTTTCAACCTCAACATTTGAGTATTTTTTCAAAATAATACTAGCAATATTTACTCGTTCCTCTATTTTAAAAAAAGGATACTTTTTTTTGCTATGGGCTATGCCTACTATTATTTTATCAAACAATTTAGAGGCTCTAAGAATTATATTCTCATGGCCTAGTGTTAAAGGATCGAAGGTTCCAGGATATATTGCAGTAATCATTTTTCTAATTTAATTATGACAGAGCCATGAAAAATGATGCAGTCCTTTAAAAATAAAAGACTGCATCATAAAAAGCATGTTTAAATTAAGATAGTATTATCTAGTAATTAGAAATCCATACCACCCATACCACCCATGCCGCCCATGCCACCCATGCCACCTGGCATAGAAGGTGCTGCTACTGGTTTGTCCTCAACTAATTCAGCAACGGCAGCTTCTGCAGTTAATAATAAGCTGGCAACTGAGGCTGCATTTTGTAAAGCTGTTCTGGTTACTTTAGTTGGATCTAAGACCCCTTGTGCAACCAAGTCAGTGTATTCTCCAGTAGCGGCATTATAACCATAATTACCTTTACCATTTAATACATTATTTACTACAACACTTGCTTCTTCTCCTGCATTATTAACTATAGTACGCAAAGGTTCCTCTACAGCTCTTAGAATGAGTTTAATTCCTGCATTTTGATCAGGAGTATCTCCTTTTAGATTAGCAATAGCTTGTTTTGCTCTGAGTAAGGCTACACCACCGCCTGCAACAACTCCTTCTTCTACGGCAGCACGCGTAGCATGTAGAGCATCATCTACTCTTGCTTTCTTTTCTTTCATCTCTACTTCAGTAGCAGCCCCTACTCTTATAACGGCAACTCCGCCAGCTAGCTTGGCCACTCTTTCTTGTAGTTTTTCACGGTCATAGTCAGATGTAGATTCTTCTATCTGTACTCTTATTTGCTTAACTCTATTTTCTATTGATTTGCTATCCCCAGCTCCATCTATTATTATGGTGTTTTCTTTGCCGATTTCTATACGTTTTGCTTGCCCTAGATCGTCTAAAGATGCTTTTTCTAAGGTCATGCCAGTTTCTTCTGAAATAACTACACCGCCGGTAAGTATAGCAATATCTTCTAGCATAGCTTTTCTTCTGTCACCAAAGCCAGGAGCTTTAACAGCAGTAGTTTTTAATATTCCACGAATATTATTTACTACTAAAGTAGCTAAAGCTTCACCTTCTACATCTTCAGCTATGATTAATAGTGGTCTGCTAGATTTCGCAACATGTTCCAATATTGGCAAAAGATCACGAATATTGCTGATTTTTTTGTCATATATCAAAACATAAGGGTTTTCTAAGGCTGCAACTTGCTTGTCAGCATTATTAATGAAGTAAGGAGAGAGGTAGCCACGATCAAATTGCATTCCTTCCACTACGTCAAGTTCATTTTCTAAAGACTTACCATCTTCGACAGTTATAACGCCTTCTTTCCCAACTTTATCCATTGCTTTTGCAATTATCTCGCCTATTGACGCATCGCTATTTGCAGAGATGGAACCCACTTGAGCTATTTCTTTGCTTGTGGTTATTTGTTTAGATTGTTTTTTAAGCTCTTCAACAGCTGCTATAACCGCTTTATCTATGCCTCTTTTTAAGTCTATAGGATTATATCCAGAAGCAACATACTTTAATCCTTCTTGTACTATTGATTGAGCTAGTACTGTTGCTGTTGTTGTGCCATCACCAGCGCTATCAGATGTTTTAGAGGCTACATCTTTAACTAATTGCGCTCCAATATTTTCAAACTTATCTTTTAACTCTATTTCTTTTGCAACTGATACTCCATCTTTTGTAACAATGGGAGCACCAAAAGACCTTTCAATAACTACGTTTCTACCCTTTGGTCCTAGGGTTGTTTTTACAGCATTAGCCAGTGTGTTCACACCACGCACTATGCGAACACGTGCGTCATCTCCAAATAAAACTTGTTTGGCAGCCATGTTAGCTTCCTCGGAAATAAATTTATTAAACAAATATGGTTTAGTTGATTACAGCAAGAATCTCATCTTCTTTTATTACTAGCAACTCTTCACCATCTACCTTAACTGATTGTCCAGAATATTTACCGAACAATACTTTGTCTCCAACCCTTAAGTCTACTGGTAAAATTTTGCCATCCTCAGTTTTTTTACCTGGGCCGACAGCAAGTACCTCTCCTTGATCAGGTTTTTCTGCTGCGCTTTCTGGGATAACTATACCAGAAGCAGTTTTTCTTTCATTATCTAAACGTTTGACGATCACTCGATCGTGTAGAGGACGTAGAGCCATAAGAAACTCCTGTTTAAAATTTTATATTAATTAAAAATTACTGGTTATTTGTTATATACCAGCTATATGGACTATGTATGGCCTATATTTTTTTATTCAAGAGGTGAAAATTATTTTTTTTTATAAGATTTAATTTTCCTATTTCAATGATTCCATTTAAAAATTATTGAAACTATTTTATTAATTAGGTAAAATAAAGAGCTTAGTTTAAGATTGGGCTGTTAGCTCAGCTGGTAGAGCAGCGGACTCTTAATCCGTAGGTCGAGTGTTCGAGCCACTCACAGCCCACCATATAGTTTTTGCATTTAGTAAAGTGCATGATGCATTGACTATCCATTGTTATTATTTAAATTGTCCATATTTTTAATATACTCAGCCACGTGCGTTTTTTTACAAGTCTAGCTTCTATTGTTTTGTGTTTGCTAACTTTTTTTAGTTCAGCTCATTCATCCGATATTTTATCAAAAGATTCGCAACAAACTAGTCAATTATATATTGATGAGATCGATAGATTACAAACTTCCTCGACCATTAGCAAATTTGATTTGCCATCTGAAGACTTGCCATTATTTTTAATTTCCGATCAGATTAATAATAATGATGATGGCTCATTTAGTTTTATTGGTAATGCTCAATTTCGTAGAATGGATTCTGTTATAAAGGGAAATCATATTAAATTTTATCGTGACAACGGTAATATATACGTTGATGGTGATGTCTACATTAGATTGGGTAATAGCGTATTGATTGGATCAAATGCATTTTTAAATTTAGATAATGTTAATGGGTACGTAAAGGATGTTAAATTTTGGCCAGGTTATAAAGAAGTTTATGGTGAGGCAGAAAGAGCTGACATAATTAGCCAATCAACTATTAAATTAGTTAATGTTATCTATTCAGGATCTGAAATCTACGATGAATCATGGCATACAAAGTCTAGTTCTGTAATACTAGATTTTGACAGAAATATAGGAAAACTTATTAATAGTCGTCTGTACTTATGTAATATACCAATTCTGTATATTCCATATATGAGCTTTCCTATAAAAGATGAGCCTAAATCTGGATTTTTAATGCCAGCTTATAGCCTGTCATATGGAAATGGTTATGATGTAGTTCTTCCATATTACGTGAATATTTCTAGTTATTGTGATGCTACAATCTATAGTAGGTTTTTAAGTCAAAGAGGACTAATACTTTCCAGTGATTTCAGATATGTTAATGATAGTTGCTACGGCATAATTAATGGTAGTTATATGCATAAAGACAAAATAACTAATTGTGATCGTTGGCACTATAAGTTTAGAAATTGCTTTTATATAAGAGATAACCTATTGCTAGATTTTGATATTTCAAGAGCATCGGATAACTATTATTTTAGGGACTTATTTTATAGGTATACAGACGTTGATGAGAAGAAGTATTTGCCTAAAATTGGTAAATTGAGTTGGACAGGAAAATATTTTGATGGACATATAACGTTATCTGCCTACCAAGTATTAGCAGATGATATAGAAACTAGTTTCTATTACCATAGGCTTCCTGAGATTCATATTAGATATCGCGATTGCTTTTGGAGTAAACTAGGTCTTGATTTAGATTTTAATATGGTAAAGTTTGTAAGATCTCGTTATCATAGGAATTTATTGTATGATGGTGGAGATCGTCTAAGTTTTTATCCAAGCATCAATTATAAGATGGTGAGTGATTATTTTTATATGACGCCAAAGCTTGGAATTCATCTGTCAGAATATCACATAAAAAATAATAATAGTACCTATTACAAGTCAAGATTTACTCCAATATGTTCTTTAGACGGTAGTGTCTCTCGCAGCGATAGTGTTGATATATTTAAAAAATCTTTTAAACAGACTTTAGAGTCAAAGTTTTTCTATTTGTATATTCCTTACTCTAATCAGGAAGATTTGCCTTGTTATGATACAAATTTAGTTGATTTTAATTATCAAAGTCTTTTTGATGAGAATGCTTATTCAGGTGGATGGGACAGGATTGCTGATGCTAATCATATAACACTTCTTTTGAGAGCTAAATATAACGATGTTAATTCGGAGTTTGAGAGAGTATCTATTTCTGCTGCAAATAGAATATACTTAGACAACAGGAAAGTATGTATGCCTGGTGAAACATTATGTAATAATAACAGCTCTATTTTATTGCTATCTGTTAAAGCTTCTACGGAGAGTGATAAGGTGTTTGAGATGTCTTTTGATTACGATTTTTATAAGAAAAATCTATGTAAATATTCTACAAGTATTAAATGGAATCCTCAAGGGTTAACAAGCATTTATATAGCATATAAATATCAAAATGATATACAAGATCTATTGAATACAATCAGTATATCTTTTCAGTGGCCATTATCAGAAAAATTGTATGGAGTAGGTAGATTGGATTTTTTGCATAGTTGCAATATAGAAGGCAATAAAAAAATTAGCATTCCAAAATTTCTTATGGGTTTTGAATATAAGAGAGATAAGTCATGGACTAATAGATTAGTCTTTCACCGTTATAGCTCATTTAATGGGAATATTAATAATGCGCTATTATTTCAGTTAGAGCTTAGAGGTTTAGGTTCTATAGGTACAGATATGGCAAATTTGTTAGAAAATAATATACAGAGTTATCGTCAGTTAGATGATGTTAATTTTTCAAATTCAATTTTTGATACTTATGAATGATGCAATTTAATAAAATTATATTAATAGTTAGTTACGTTCTAATCATAATGATATCTCCGTTTATAGCCTTTGCAGATGAATTGATATATGAGGATAAAATAATAGCTATAGTAAATAAAGATATAATAAAACTAAGCGATTTAGTTAAAGTTGAGAATTGTTTTATTAATAACTTATTAAAAAGTAGCGTCCATATACCAGATAAGTTTGTCTTACGAGCGCAATTGCTAAATCAAATGATTGATTGTGAATTGATACGACAGGAATCTAATAAGATAGGAATTTTTGTTGATGATAATAAATTAAATACCGTTATATCAGATATGGCCTCTGATTGTAAATTGTCTCTGGATTTATTTAGGTCAAAAATTGAAAAAGATGATTCTATACCATGGGATGTATATTTATATAATATTAGAAATGCAATCTATTTTAATACTATAAAACAGCATCTTGTTGAAGAAAAGATGAAAATTACAGATCTGGACGTAGAAAATTTCTTATCTGATTTGAATAAAGGAAATAAATGCCATGAAAGTTTCCTGCAAAACAGAAAAAGCTATAAGAATTTATATTCTTTATCACAGGTTTTATTAAAGCCACCACAAAATTTCTCAGGTGAGATGATTGATGACTCATGTGAGATATTGAAAGAGATTCAGGCCAAATTAAGAGCTGGAGAAAAATTTGATGATTTGCGTGATAAGTTGTATAACAATCCTTATTTATCATTTACAGATTTTTTGGGAACTAAGCCTTTAAATTGTTGGCCTGAAGTGTTTATTAATGCTATAGAGAATTTATCTGTAGGAGAGGTCAGTGAGATATTTAGAAGCCCTAGTGGTTTTCATATTATAAAAGTACTAGATATAATCCACTGTAATAATGAAGATGATGATGTGTTATCTAAGAAGTTTCATGAAATATTAATTAGGAAAAAAGGTGATTCAGTAATTCAAAGAGAAATACAGCATATCTTGATTAAACCTCATCAAATTATTAATGAAGAGGAGATCATTAATAATTTGGAGAAGATTCGATTAGATATGCTCTCCGGCAATATAAGTTTTGAAGATATGGCACGTAAGTATTCTGAAGATATAACAGCTTCTCAAGGTGGTAGCATGGGATGGGTGGCCCCAGGACATCTTGTTAGAGAGCTAGATAATGTTATTAATAAATTAGATCCAGGTCAGATTAGTGGGGTTATTAAGTCACAATACGGTTATCATTTGGTAAAAGTTAATGATATCAGGAGTAAAGATATATTTGATGAAAATAAGCGTATCAGGGCAAAAGAATATCTTATTGAATTGAATTCACAATATATTTTCGATAATTGGCTAAATAATTTAAAGAAGTGCTCTTTTATAGAGAATAGATTAATGGATTAAAGTAAAAAAGAGTAATAATGAGTTTTAAACCTCGTAAGCGTTTTGGACAGAATTTTCTTATTGATGATAGCATTATAGAAAAAATAATGACGGCCATAGATCCTAAAAGAACTGATTCTATTATAGAGATAGGCCCCGGCTTATCAGCTTTGACGGCTCCTCTTTTAGACAGGGTAGATTGTTTAATTGCTATTGAGATAGACAAGGATTTATCCAGAACTTTAAAGAATAGACATTCTTCTAAAAAATTAATGCTTATAGAGAAGGATGTAATGGATCAAGATTTTAGTATATTCGGCAACAATATTAGAATAGTTGGAAATTTACCTTATAACATATCTAGTCCTTTGCTTTTTCATTTAATGTCTGTTGCTGATATCGTAAGAGACCAGCATTTTATGCTTCAAAAAGAGGTTGTTGATAGGATGATATCTAAACCTTCCAGTAAGAATTACGGCCGTCTTTCAGTTATGCTACAAGAACGTTATAGAATAGAAAAATTATTTGATGTTCCATCAGAATCGTTTAACCCTAAACCTAAAGTTTCTTCTTCTATGGTTAGATTAATCCCATTATCAGATGCTCGTAATAAGCCAAATGATTATTTATTATTTAAGAAAGTAGTTTTAGAAGCTTTCTCTAAACGAAGAAAAACATTGAGAAATTCCTTAAAGGATTTATCAAAGGATATTCCTTGGTGCAAATTAAAAATATCTCCTGAATCTAGAGCCGAAGATATTTCAGTTGAGCAATTCATTAATCTGTCAGATCATTTTTTAAAAAATACGCCAATATTATAGATTACAATAAGAATATTGTAGACAATCCTAAAAAAACTATAAATCCTAGAGAATCAGTAGCAAATGTTAGAAGAACTGAAGACCCTATTGCTGGGTCTTTATTGAAGTGAGTTCTAAGCATTGGAACAATTACTCCAACTAAAGTTCCTATAAGTACATTACATATAATTGCTCCCATGATAACTAATGCTATTAAAACTGAATTTGACATGGACCAAGCAAATATAGCTGCAACTATTCCTCCACTAGTGCCAATAAAAGATGCAAGAATCATTTCTCTTTTAAGCAAAGGAAATAGATCCCTCTCTGTAATATGGTTCGTAGCAAGTGCTCTAATTACCATCGTCATAGTTTGATTTCCAGAGTTGCCTCCAATTCCAGCTACTATAGACATAAGGAAAGCTAGCACCACAAGCTCACTGACTGTATTTTCAAATCTGGATGCTATAAATGAAGAGATAGAAGCTGTAAATAAATTCACTAAAAGCCACGGAGACCTATTCAATATAGCAGTTGTTATTGGAGCAAATATATCTTCTTCTTGTAATCCAGCTCTTGATAAAGCCTGAGCATTTGAATCTTCTTGAATTACATCAACTACATCAGCTATTGTTACCCGTCCGATTAGTCGGCCATAATCATCTATTACTGGAGCAGAAACAAGATCATATCTTTCAAATGCTGCTGCCGCATCAGTATCTGAATCTAAAGGGCTTATAGTTAAGAAATCCCTAGTCATTACATTATAAACATCATCACTAGGATCATTGACTAATATTTTTACTAGAGGAAGAACCCCTTGTAGTTTGTCTTGTCTATCTACTACAAATATTTGATCGGTGTGATCAGGAAGTTCTTGCAATCGTCTAAGGTATCTAAGGACAACTTCAAGTGTTACATCTTCTCTTACCTTGACCATCTCGAAGTCCATTAGAGCCCCGACACTTTCTTCGGGATAGGCCATAGCCTCTAGAAGTCTAGCGCGTTCTTCATCATCTAGCCTTTTTTCTATTTCTGCTATAACTTCTGATGGTAGATCAGTAGATATATAAGCTAGCTCATCGGCATCCATTGTGCTTGTTACAGAAACTAAATCATGCCAGCTCATTGCTTCAATAAGAGATTCTCTAACCCAATTTTCTACTTCTATAAGAACATTAGGTTGTTTATTCTGATCAACTAGAGACCATATAATAAGTCTTCTATCTTTTTGTAAAGATTCTAAAATGAATGCAATATCAGCAGTATGGAGAGAGTTAATTAATGATCCTAGATCGTGAACTATGTTACTTTTGTTTAAATTGGTAGATATGTTTATTTCTAAATCATTTTCATGATGATGTTTTTTAAAATATTCTTGTATTTCTAATAATGAATTTTTAACATCGTCATGATCTAGTCGACGTATTACCAACGATTTTTTTTGAGAGTCATTAATAATTCTTTTCATTTTATTATTATAGAGATGTAAGAGGGCGACTATTTCCTTGTTTGTCTATTGCAACATAGGTCAATTTGGCTTCAACAGCTTTTACGGAGTCATTTTGGAAAGGTCTTTTTTGAGAATAAACATCTATAGATACTGTTATCGATGTATTTCCAGTTCTTACTATTGATGCATACAAGCTTATTAGATCACCTACCAATATAGGATCTTTGAATTGGATAGAGTTAACTGCAATAGTAGCCACTTTCCCAGCAGCTATTTTAGCTGCTAGTATCGAGCCAGCTATATCAATTTGTGACATTATCCATCCACCAAATATATGTCCGTTAATATTTGAGTCTGATGGCATCGGCATTATTCTTAGTACTAGTTCCTTTTCTTTAACTTCTTTATCATGTTTTGTAAGTATTGGCATGGTCTTATTAACTTTATAATGCAATTATTCTTAATACTAATAGTTTTTACGCTAAAAAAATTTAGAATGATTAGTTTAGATTACTTATTTTTGGCTGGATAATGTTGAACAAATCAATATAAATTGATTTGTTCCCGGCCAAAACCCAACCGTTATTAACAGGCCAAGGATTTTTTTCTATTATGTCCTCACATGTTCCACCAGCCTCTCTTAGTATTATTGTGCCAGCAGCAACATCCCATGCTGACAAACCAAATTCCCAATATCCATCATATCTGCCACAAGCAATCCATGCTAGGTCTAGAGCAGCTGATCCCATTCTTCTAATACTTCTAGTATTTTTTAATATGTCCTTCAATATGCCCATTTGTTTTTCATGATGTAAGCAATTATTGTATGGCAATCCAGTAGATATTATAGATTTATTAATATCTTTGGTATCTGAGCATTTTATTGTTCTTCCGTTTAATAATGATCCATGACCAAGTATAGCGCTAAAAGTTTCATTTCTGCATGGGTCATATATCACTCCTATTACTGGGGTATCTTTCTCTAATTTAGTATTGTTGATAAATGTTCCAGCATGAGCTACTAAAGAAATAGATATAGAATAATGGGGTATTCCCCGTATAAAGTTCGTTGATCCATCAAGAGGATCTATATACCATGTCGCTATCTTTCCTATTTTTCCACCGGATTCTTCCGTTATAATACCGTATTCATTGCCATCTATATTCAGTTTATCTATTATTGCAGATTCTGATTCTCGATCAGCTTGTGAGAATAAATCATTACTATTTTTATTATGTATTATCAGCTCCTGAAGGTTTTGAAAATAATATTGCAGGATTTTTGCTCCAGATTTTGCAGCATCCAACGCCATATTTAATATATTACATAAGTTCATATTACTCATGTATAAGGATTTCGAGATTATATCGTTCGACATTTATTAGGTACAGGTTTTGTAATTATGAATATTAAAATTGCTTTATTATATCAGTGTAGCAATAATTACTTAAGATAATATTATTTTTAATCAAGGTATCAATTAAACTATTGCATTATTTATAGCAACAATTTAATTGATAATTACAATAATACTGTAGTATAATTAGAAGTTATTAGGGGGTGTTAGCTCAGCCGGTAGAGCAGTTGACTTTTAATCAATTGGTCGTGGGTTCGATTCCCGCACACCCCACCAAATTCTGTTTATCTATTTAATCTTATAGACATAAGAATCGATGATATTGCCATGAGCATGCCAATGATGTTTTTTCTGCTCAATCGTTCTCTGAATAGAAAGGTTCCAGCAATTGTTCCCAATATAACTACCCCCAAATTCATAATAATAAATACTGTCGATGGCATGTTATATAAACACTTGTGTGCTTTTATATATGAAAATATATTAACCCAGTTAAGAGAACCAATTAGCAGTCCATTTATGATATTATTTTTGCTAAAAATAAATTTCTTATTTATAGATAAAATATAGATTATCATTGCTATACTAGCTATTAAGAATGATAGAAATAAGCAATTTGTTAGGGAATGATTACCACTTATTTTTTTAAACATAATATCAGCCATTCCATATGTAAAACATACTAATATGGGCCATTTAAAATTAGATAAGATTTTTACTCTTTCCTCTTCATATTCTTCTCGTTTATCTAATAAGCATAATATAGAAAATATAGTACTAGCTACATATATGATTTTTATGGCGCATGGCTTGTCATCAAATATAGTAAAAGCTGCTATTATTGGCATTACTACGGATATACGTTGAAATATTTCGCTTTTAGCCACCCCAAAATATTCTATCGATTTTGACATTGATATAAATCCTATTGGTAATAGGCATCCTAACAATAATATGTATATCATATTATTGTTTACAATGGCTAGAAGATTTTCATTGTATGTTTTAAAAAAAAATAAACTAAGAATTGTAGCTATTATGTAGTTTATTAAAACAATTTCACTAAGATCAGATTTTCTATATGTGTTTTTTTTTAGAAATTTTAAGGTTATCGATACTAGTATACTGCAAGTAATGCTTAGAAAAAGGTACAAAAAACCAACAATCATGGTTTTAGATCCCCTAGAAAATCATCTATGATGTGCAATGTGGCGGAGCGGACGGGACTCGAACCCGCGACCCCCGGCGTGACAGGCCGGTATTCTAACCAACTGAACTACCGCTCCAGCTTATTATATACAAATAAAATTGGCGTCCCCTAGGGGATTCGAACCCCTGTACTCACCGTGAAAGGGTGATGTCCTAGGCCTCTAGACGAAGGGGACAAAAATATAAATTTGGTGGAGATAAGCGGGATCGAACCGCTGACCTCTTGCATGCCATGCAAGCGCTCTCCCAGCTGAGCTATACCCCCTCCAGTTCTATTCGTTGTCTAGTTTGTCATTATGCAATAGTTTCATTTTATGTGCAAGCATATTTTTATTTGTGAGTATGTCTACTTTGTTTTTTTGCATTTTAAACACAGATTAATTAACAGCTATAACAATAGTTATATAGTTATATAGTTATACTATAAAAGTTATATAAACTAGAATCTTCTTACCCTTAACAATAGTGCTCTGCGACTATCAGATCTGATTACTTCTATCTGAATATCGTCATAAATAGCACTGTCCCCACACCTAGGTATTCTGTTTATCTGTCCTCCTAACCATCCTCCTACACTATCATACTCATGATCTGGTAATTTTATATTTAGATATTTATTAAGATGATCTATATCGGTTGCAGCCATTACTATCCATTGATTAGGGCCATCTTGGAATATAGAATTTTCTTCTGCATGATCAAATTCATCTTCTATATTACCAACTAATTGTTCTAGAACATCTTCCATCGTAACAAGTCCTGAGATTCCGCCGTGTTCATCTATTATAATAGCTTGATGATTGTGATTAATGCGAAATTCTCTTAATAATATATTAAGTTTTTTTGATTCTGGTATAAAAAAAGCTGGCCTTATTAGCGATCTGATTTCTATATTTTTATCAGATATGCATCTAAGCAGGTCCTTTGCTAGCAGGACCCCTATGACATTATCACGTTCGTTTTCAAAAACAGGAAATCTTGAATGTGTTGTTTCAAGGATTATATTAGTCATATCATTTATTGACATGGATATTTCAAGCATATTAATTTTAGAGCGTGGAATCATAATATCACTTACCGCTCTTTCTGAGATATTTATAGTGCCACGTATTACAGATAAAGCATCTAGGTCTATTAGACCTTTTGTATTTGCATCCTCAAGCAAATTTTTTATTTCCTGTATTTCTTTTGGAGAATTTTTCTGTTTTAAAAACTTAAAGAAATTCTTGGACAAAGACTTTATAGGATCAATGAATTTATATAGAACGCGAGTATAATATGAACTGTCAGACATGACTCTGTGAAACTGGATTGATCGTTGAATGATTATATCTTAAATATTAAGATACCTTTAGATGTATATTTATTATTGTGTCTTAATAGTATTATAAATATGGATTTTTTATATTAAATTTATTCAGTATTTCAATTTCTATTGCTTCCATTCTCATAGCATCTTCTTCATTTAAGTGATCAAACCCTAGTGCATGTAGTACTCCATGTATTGTTATGTGTGCTGCATGATCCTGAAAAGTTTTTTTTTGTTGTTCTGCTTCCATTTTTACTATAGGAGGGCAAATAACAATATCCCCAATTAGACAATCATGTTCTATACCATATTCAAACGTTATAACATTCGTTGCATTGTTCTTTTTTCTGAATGTTTTATTGATTTCTTGGATTTCCTTCTCATTTACCATTCTAATGTTCAATTTTAGTTTACTGCATGTATTATAATGGCAGTGCAAGAAAGATATGTTTATAGATTTTTCTATCCATTTTTTCAGTAATTTTTCATCAATATATATATTCGTAACTTCATATTGAAAATTTAACTTTATATAAGGTTTTTTATTTTTTTGAGCTAAGTTCATAAGCTGTTACAATTTTAGCTATCAGTGGGTGTCTTAATATATCTTTTTTAGTAAATGAATTTATAGATATTTCATTTATTTTATTTAGTATAGATATAGCATGATCTAATCCATTCTCATGTTTTAATGGCAAATCAATTTGCGATGGATCGCCTGTTATAACTGCTTTGCTGCCTAAACCGATCCTAGTTAAGAACATTTTCATCTGTTCAGGGGTCGTGTTTTGAGCTTCATCTAGTATAATGAAAGCATTGTTTAATGTTCTTCCTCTCATATATGCGAGAGGAGCTATTTCGATTATTTGTTTTTCAAATAATTTTTCTACTTGTTCGATTCCAATAAAATTATATAATGCATCGTATAGAGGTCTTAGATATGGATTAATTTTTTGTTCTAAATCTCCAGGCAGAAATCCAAGTTTTTCCCCTGCCTCTACTGCTGGGCGGGTTAATACTAAATGTTCGACAGCATGGCTCTCTAGTGCATTTACAGCACATGCTACAGCTAGAATAGTTTTACCAGTCCCAGCCGGACCTACTCCAAATGTAATGTCCTTTTTTAATATATTGCATAAATATGTGTATTGATTTTTTGTTCTTGGCCTTATTTTTAGTTTATCCAAGTTACAAGTTTCTAAACTATGATCTAAATCATGTTTTTGTAATTCAATATTATTGTTTAATTCTGACATTCCCAAAATAATATCTTGTTTACATATCTCTTTATATTTTGATTGCTCATAAAAGAAACAAATAGCTTTTTCTGCTAAAAGGTTATTAGATCCTATAATTGTAAATTTATTATTAAATCTTATAATTTTTGTATTTATTATATTAGATATTGTTTTAAGATTTATATCTAGTGGGCCGCACATTTTTAATAGTGAGGAGTTACTAGCATTCCCTAAAACTATACTGACATTTTTTTCTACAACGTTTGGTTCTATTTTCATTAATAATAATTAAGTCAATTGAGATTATACTTGTCCTCGTAATGTATTTCTATTTGCCTTTAATATTAATACATTTATCATCTCACCTATAAGATTATTGTTTGATTGAAAATTCACAATTCTATTATTCTCTGTACGACCCATAAATTCTGCAGGATTTTTTTTAGAATGATTTTCAACTAAAATACGTTGTTTAGTTCCTATCATTGATATAGCTATTTCTTGTGCTTGTTTATCAATAAGTCTTTGTAATTCTTGTAGTCTTTCTAATTTTACCTCGTAAGGCACATCATCATTTAGATTTGATGCTGGAGTTCCTGGTCGTCTTGAATATATAAACGAGAATGCTGTATCGAATCCTATTTCCTCGATCAGAGATATTGTTTTTTTAAAATCATCTTCGGTTTCTCCAGGAAATCCAACTATAAAATCAGATGAAACAGATAGACCTGGTCTTGATTCTCTTAGTTTTTTAATTACTGATTTATATTCAATAGCTGTATAGCCTCTTTTCATTGAAGATAGTATACGATCACTACCTGACTGAACAGGAAGATGTACAAATGATACTAATTTTGGTAAATTAGCATATGCAAGGCTAATACGTTTAGTCATTTCTCTAGGATGAGATGTAGTGTATCGTATTCGCTCAATACCTGGTATTTCATGGACATATTCTAGTAGTTTGGCAAAATCAGCCATATCTCCATTGCTAGTTTTTCCAATGTAAGCATTTACATTTTGGCCTAGTAAAGTTACTTCTTTTATCCCATTATTTGATAAGTCAGCAATTTCTATTAGAACATCTTCAAAGGGTCTAGAAACTTCTGTTCCTCTAGTGTAAGGAACTACGCAGAAGCTGCAATATTTACTGCAACCTTCCATTATAGATACAAAAGCTGTTGGGCCTTCAACTTTAGATGGCACCATTGAATCGAATTTTTCTATTTCTGGAAAACTTATGTCAACTTGAGATCTTCCTTCATTTATTTTTTTATTTATAAGATACGGCAATCGATGCAAGGTTTGAGGACCAAAAACTATATCTACAAATGGAGCTCTATTTAAGATCTCAGAGCCTTCCTGACTAGCAACACAACCACCAACTCCAATAATTATATTAGGATTTTCCTGTTTAAGAGATTTTATTCTCCCAAGATCAGAAAATACTTTTTCTTGTGCTTTTTCTCTGACTGAGCATGTATTAAATAATATTAAATCAGCTTCTTCTGGATTGTTTGTTAATAATGTATAACCATGCTCATAAAGCAAGTCTGTCATTTTATTAGAATCATATGTATTCATCTGACAGCCAAAAGTTTTAATATAAATTTTTTTATGTTTACTTATAGATTTTTTATTAGTAAAAACTTTAATGTTTTTTTCTTTCATATTTAGAAATAATTAATTTCGCGTTGATGAATACAATATTTTATTAAATTATCCCATAATTTTTAAATCTAGTAATTTTTTGCTTTACTGTGGAGGTTTTTATTTCCAAATCTCATCCACATGGCAAGTGAGGATGCAACAAATACTGATGAATATATACCAAACCATATTCCTATTGTTAGGGCAATAGAAAAGTAATGTAAAGTTTGTCCGCCGAATATTAGCATAGATAAAACCATAAGTTGTGTGCATCCGTGGGTTATTATAGTTCTAGAAACTGTTTGTGTTATGGACATATTAATTATCTCTACAATATTAATATTATTCCTACTAAGATGGTTTATATTTTCACGTATCCTATCCATTACTATTACGGACTCATTAACTGAATATCCTAGTACAGCTAATATGCCAGCAAGGACACACAGTGAGAATTCCCATTGAAAAAAGGCAAAGAACCCAAGAATTATTACTATATCGTGTAAATTGGCAATTATTCCTGACAATGCTAATTTGTATTCAAATCTTATAGTTAGATATATAACAACACCTATTACTACGGTTATTAGAGCCAATATGCCATCTATTATTAGTTCATTTCCTACCTGAGGGCCTACCGTTTCTATTCTAGTGATTTGTAAAGACGAATCGTAATTCTTAAGATCTAATAATAGATTGTTAGTTCTTTCATTTAATGCAGATTCTTTTGATAATATGGGTAATCTAATCATTATTTCACGTAAAGAATCAAATATTTGTACCTGATAATCGGTATATCCTATTTTACATATAGTCTCACTAATATCGTCAATAGAAATTTTATTTTCTCCTGAAAAGCTCATTTCTATAGTTGTGCCGCCAGTAAATTCTGTAGATAAATTTAATCCTTTGGTAGCAATGAAAAACACAGATACCATAAATGTCATTAGGCTTATTAAGTTAAGTGCTAATGAATATTTCATAAAAGGAATAGTTTTGTTAATTCGAAAAAATTCCATATTATTCCTTAATTATTATTTTTTTGGTTTCCAAACTTCACCTATGGATATTTTCAATAGATCTTTCCTTTTCCCATACCAGAAGTTTACTATAGCTCTGACACATATAACGGATGAAAACATTGATGTCATTATTCCAATACAATGTACTATCGCAAATCCACGCACTGTTCCAGATCCTAGTGTTAATAATGCTAGTCCAACTATCATAGCTGTAAAATTAGAATCTAAGATTGTAGCCCAGGCTCTTTTAAACCCATAATATATTGCTTTTTGCGGATGACTACCGTTTCTAAGTTCTTCTCTTATTCTTTCATTTATTAAAACATTAGAATCTATTGCCATACCTACGGTAAGTGCAATAGCAGCTATACCTGGTAGGTTAATTGTTACTTGCATGAAAGATAAGCAGGCAACTAATAAAATTACATTTATAATTAACCCAATGCTAGAAAACAACCCAAACAATCCATAGTATGTTGTTATAAAACAAACTACTGATATAAATCCATATATTGTGGACTTCAGACCTTTTTCTATATTATTTAGTCCTAAACTTGGTCCTATATTTTTTTCTTCTACTATTTTCATTGGCGCTGCTAGAAGACCAGATCTTAACAATATAGAAATCTCAGCCGCTTCTTCTGAGCTCATTGCTCCTGATATTTGAACTTGGCCTCCTGGGATTTCACTTCTTATAAAAGGCGCAGTTATTATTTCTCCTATTCCGTTTTCGAATAGAATTATTGCCATGCGTTTATTTATATTGTCTCTAGTGACATCTTTAAATATGCGAGCGCCTTTAGAGTCCAAGGTCAAGTTCACAGATGGTTGTCTTGTTTGAGGATCACGACCATAACGCGCATCTTTTATATTAGAACTAGTTAATATAGGCTGTTTATATATAAATGTATTATTACCTTTATGATCTTTAATGTTTTCTATGCCAAAAGGAAGCAAGCCTTTTTTAAAAAGATTCTTGGTCTCATTAGAATCATCAACCATTCTCACTTCTAGTTTCGCTGTTCTTCCTATTAGATCCTTGGCTTTTGATGTGTCTTGTTTCCCAGGGAGCTGTACAATGATGCGTCTATTACCTTGTTGCTGTATTATTGGCTCAGAATCACTTAGTCCAGTTATGCGTTTATTTAATGTAGATATATTTTGAGAAAGAGCATTAGTTTTTAGCGTTTCTAAAAGTTTTTTACTAAAGTAAATGTTTATTATTAATTGATTGCGTATATTTTCTTCTATTACTATGTCATCATCTTGCCACTGTTTTTTTATATTTTTTATTGCCTCACTCTTGTCGTTCAATTGATTTAATTTTATTAATATACCACTTTTATTGCAATCTATCTTTGATGCTATTTTTTTCCTATTAAGAATTGATCTTATTTCAATT